>CAIZGZ010000052.1 GCA_903932695.1 uncultured Actinomycetes bacterium
GAGATCATCGAACATGCGCTTGTGATTGATGCGCTCAAAAGTAGTGAAGGCAGCGTCTGCGGTGTGACGCTCCATGTGATTGGCGAAGGATCACGTGATGGGGTTGGCCAAGCGCTGGCAAGAGCGGTAGTAATCGCAACCGGTGGACTTGGTCAGGTCTATTCACAGACCACAAATCCATCGGTCTCTACTGGTGATGGTGTTGCACTGGCACTTCGTGCTGGCGCCCAAGTAGGCGACGTCGAATTTATCCAATTTCATCCGACCGTTCTGTGGCGTGATACCTCTCAAGGCGGACAGCAACCGCTGATCAGCGAAGCGGTACGTGGCGAAGGTGCAATCTTGCTCAACCACAAAGGCGAGCGGTTTATGGCGGAGAAGCATGAGCAGAAAGATCTAGCGCCGCGCGACATCGTCGCAAAAGAGATCTTTACTCAGATGAAAGAGGCGAATGTGCCTCACGTCTGGCTCGATGCAACTGCGATCCCTGATTTTAAAGATCGATTCCCAACGATCTACGCCTCCTGCCTGGCTAACGGTATTGACCCCGAAAAGCAGTTGATTCCGGTCTCACCAGCCTCTCATTACGCATCAGGCGGCGTGATTGTTGACCTCAACGGTCAGAGCAGCGTGAAAGGCCTCTATGTCTGCGGCGAAAGTGCCTGTACCGGTGCTCACGGCGCCAACCGATTAGCCTCAAACTCATTGCTCGAAGGATTGGTCTTTGGTGCTCGTATCGCTGAAGACATCGCAAAGAATTTACCAAACCAGGCTCAACCCGTCAGCGATCCGCAAGAGCCAACAATTCTGCTCGACCCATCAATCCGCATCCCATTGCAGTTAGCGATGAGTGAAGGCGCTGGTGTGATGCGTTCGGAGAAGAGCTTGCAGGCAACGCTTGCAACGCTTGCTCAGCTCGGGACTCACCAGAGCACACGACCTGATGTAGCTGCATGGGAAGCATCCAATCTCTTCTTCTTAGCACAGGCCATCGTTCGATCAGCGCTTACCCGCAAGGAATCTCGTGGTTCTCACTGGCGGAGCGATTACTTGCAGACCGAGTCACAATGGCAGGTACGTGTGATCCAGACTCTGCACCCTGATGGAACATGGCACACCAATACTGAGGAAGTAAACACATGATTGAGATTACTAGCGAGATCAGCCAGTTAATTGAGATGGCAATCGCCGAAGATCTACAAGGTGGGGTCGACATTACATCGCGGGCGACTATTGACCCAGATCAAGAAGGCGTCGCTGATTATGTACTGCGCAGCAGTGGAGTTATCGCAGGGCTACCTATCGCAGTAGAAGTTTTGAAACGCTGCGGAGTCACAGATCTCTCGATTCCAATCACGTGCGCTCACGAAAATGCACCAGGTACTTTAGTTTTACAAGCACGCGGAAAGGTGCAGGCGCTACTACTTGCTGAACGAACGTCGCTCAATTTTCTTACTCATTTGAGTGGTATCGCCACGCTTACTCGTGCGTGGGTTGATCAGGTAGCTGGCACCAACTGCGAAGTCCGTGATACCCGCAAAACCACGCCGGGATGGAGAATTTTGGAGAAGTACGCGGTTCGAATGGGTGGTGGAACTAACCACCGCCTCTCACTCTCCGATGCGGCGCTCATCAAAGATAATCACATTGTTGCAGCAGGCGGTGCGCTCAAGGCATTTGAGATGGTTCGCCATCAATTTCCAGATGCCCCGATTGAGATCGAGGTAGACACTCTTGATCAACTCCACGAGGTATTAGCTGGTGATCCAGATTTGATCATGTTGGACAACATGAGCGTTGCACAATGCCGCGAGGCCGTTGAGATAGTACGTGGACAGACAAAGCTAGAGGCATCTGGCGGGCTCACTATTGAAAACGCAGCTGCTTATGCAGCAACCGGTGTCGATTACATTGCAGTAGGCGCGCTGACACATTCTGCGAAGGCGTTAGATATCGGTCTCGATCTAAGAATGGATTCATAAATGCTATTGGCGATTGACATTGGAAATACCAATACCGTCTTGGGAATCTTCGAGGGTGAAGAGATCATCAAGACATGGCGTGTGAAGACAGATCCGCGCGATACTGCTGACGAACTCTGGCTACGGTTTCGTTCGTTGCTCGATGGTGTGGCAATCGATGGGCTTTCCATCTGTTCCACTGTTCCGGCATCGCTGCGCGAGATCCGCCATATGGTCACCCGCTACTTTGATGGTATTCCCACAACCATCGTTGAACCAGGCATTAAGACCGGTGTCCCACTTCTCGTGGACAACCCGAAAGAGATCGGTGCTGATCGCATCGTGAACACCCTTGCAGCGCATTCGCTCTACGGTTCAAGCGGAGCATGCATCGTCGTAGATTTTGGAACATCGACCAATCTCGATGTCGTCTCACCAACCGGTGAATTTCTTGGCGGAGCGCTAGCTCCCGGCATCGAAATTTCGGTAGAGGCGCTTGCCGCTCGCGCAGCGCAACTGCGTAAGGTAGAACTCGTGAAGCCGCGCTCGGTGATCGGTAAGAACACAGTAGAGGCGCTGCAATCGGGCACGATCTACGGCTTTGCCGGCCAGGTGGATGGCTTGGTGCACCGCATCATCGATGAGCTCGATCGCCTTTATCCGGATGCCGGTCCAACCACGGTGATTGCGACGGGGGGCTTGGCGCCACTCGTGATCGGGATCAGCGAGAGCATTGATTTCCACGAACCCGACCTCACCTTGACCGGTCTGGCCCTGATCTTTGAACGCAATTCAAACTGAGATAGGTAACAAGATAAGGTTCTCTGATTATGAGCGAGCAGATTAATCCACAAGTAGAGCAAGACGACCTGCCAGAACAACTACGCATCCGTCGTGAGAAGCGTGTGGCGATCTTGGAGCGCGGTGGCGAGGCATATCCAGTTGCCGTTGCTCGCACCTCTTCGCTCAAAGCGGTCCGTGAGAAGCATCAAGGGTTAGAAGTTGATACCGCTACTGGCGTGATCGAATCACTCTCTGGTCGAGTAATTTTCAAGCGCGACACCGGCAAGCTCTGCTTTGCAACGCTTCGTGAAGGTGATGGCACCGAGCTTCAGGCGATGTTCTCGCTCGACCAGGTTGGCCAAGAGATTTTGGATCAATGGAAGAGTGAGATCGATTTAGGAGATTTGGTCAGCGTAACCGGCGAGATCATTACCAGTAAGCGCGGCGAGCTCTCAATCCTAGCTAGCTCATACCAACTCGCAGCCAAATCATTGCGTCCGCTTCCGGTAGAGCACAAACCACTCTCAGAAGAGACTCGCGTTCGCATGCGTTATGTTGATCTCATCGTCCGTCCAGAAGCACGACAGAATGCACGCCTTCGCCCACTCGTGATGAAGTCACTGCGCGATTCATTTGCGGCTCGGGAGTTTATTGAAGTTGAGACTCCGATGCTGCAAGTGATGCATGGCGGCGCCGCAGCGCGGCCATTTAAGACATATAGCAATGCGTACGATATGGATCTCTTCCTTCGTATTGCACCCGAGCTCTTTTTAAAGCGTTGCGTTGTGGGCGGTCTAGAGCGAGTCTTTGAGATCAATCGCAATTTCCGCAACGAAGGCGCTGACTCCAGCCACTCTCCAGAGTTCGCGATGCTTGAGAGTTATCACGCGTACGGCGACTGGAACACTGTTGCAACACTCACGCGCGAACTTATTCAGGAAGCGGCGATGGCGGCGTGTGGATCACATATCGTCACCCACCATGATGGCCGACAAGTAGATTTAAGCGGTACGTGGCGAGAAGCGAATCTCTTCGATCTCATCTCCGAAGGCGTTGGTCAAGAAGTAACTGTGCAGACGCCAATGAGCGAGCTCACCGCTATCGCTCAGAAGCTCGGTATGAAGATAGATCCAAAGTGGATCGCTGGAAAGTTAGCAGAAGAGATCTTTGAGCACGTGACCGAAGGTCAACTCAACGAACCGATCTTCGTTCGCGGTTATCCAGTAGATACATCACCACTTGTTCGTGCACATCGTCAGACGCCAGGTCTGGTCGAGAAGTGGGATCTCTATGTCGAGGGATTTGAACTCGCAACGGGTTACTCCGAACTTATCGATCCGGTGATTCAACGCGATCGCCTCGTCGAACAGGCTGCGCTTGGTGCAAAAGGCGATGTCGAAGCGATGCCGCTCGATGAAGATTTCCTTCGTGCGATGGAGTACGGCGTTCCACCAATGGGCGGAATGGGAATGGGCGTTGATCGTCTTTTGATGGCGCTGACTGGACTTGGAATTCGCGAAACTATTCTCTTCCCACTCGTTAAGCCAGAAGAGCACTAACAATGAGTGAGGTCATGATCCGCCCAGCGCGGACATCGGATATTAAATCGATTCGCCAGATTATCGATGCTTATGTTCTAGCGCGACGACTCTTGGCAAAAGAGACCGTGACACTCTACGAGACCGTTCAGGAATTTACAGTGGCGGAGTACGAAGGTGAAGTCGTTGCCTGCGGAGCACTCCACGTTCTCTGGGAAGATTTGGCGGAGATTCGTACCGTTGCGGTGCTGGAGAAGATGCGCGGCAAGGGCGTTGGAAATCAGATCATCGATGCGGTGGTTGCTAGAGCTAAATCTCTGGGTGTGGAGCGAATCTTCTGCCTTACCTTTGAGACCGAGTTCTTTGCTCGAAACGGTTTTGAGGTGATCGAGGGAACCCCGGTCAACCATGATGTTTATGAGCAACTCCTGCGCTCCTACGACGAAGGTGTGGCGGAGTTCTTGGATCTTGAGCGAGTCAAGCCAAATACCTTGGGCAATACTCGAATGCTGAGACATATCTAGCGTTTACTGAGGCAGATCGATCCCAGCTTTTGGGCATAAATCGAGGCTTTCGGGCGTTACAGGTAGGCTAGCGTTGAGAGATCCCTTCTGGGCTCTCTAACTTTTGAGTGTATTGAGATGAAATTGAGGTGGCCGCAATGTTCGAGCGCTTTACAGATCGAGCCCGTCGAGTCGTAGTTTTGGCTCAAGAAGAAGCTCGCATGCTCAACCACAACTACATCGGCACCGAGCACATTCTCCTTGGTCTCATCCACGAGGGCGAAGGCGTTGCCGCCAAGGCGCTCGAAGCGCTCAATATCTCACTTGAGGCAGTCCGCGCTCAGGTGGAAGAGATCATCGGCCAAGGCCAACAAGCCCCATCAGGCCATATTCCATTTACGCCGCGCGCAAAGAAGGTGCTCGAGCTCTCGCTTCGCGAAGCCCTGCAACTCGGCCATAACTACATCGGCACCGAACATATTCTTCTCGGCCTGATCCGTGAAGGTGAGGGCGTTGCAGCACAAGTACTCGTCAAGCTTGGCGCAGATCTCAATCGCGTTCACCAACAAGTTATTCAACTTCTCTCCGGTTACCAAGGCAAGGAGCCGGTTGCATCTGGCAGCGGTCCCGCCGAAGGAACCCAAAC
>CAIZGZ010000053.1 GCA_903932695.1 uncultured Actinomycetes bacterium
ACCGGGGCGCGAGGAGTTCCATATCGGTTGCCAGCGAAGTCAGCCCATTCGAGAAACTCACCATTATCGATCATCTCGGCAAAACGCTCTGCCGTATAGAAGAAGTAGTCGATGCCGTCCCGCTCACCAGGGCGTGGGTCACGTGTCGTCGCAGAGACGCTCACCCAGAAACGTGGGTCGCTTCGAAGCTCTGCCGTAATGGTGCTCTTACCCACCCCGCCAGGACCAGAGATCACAATGAGATTGCCGCGAACGTTATCGATCTTGCCCACAGCTAATTCGCCTCGCAATCCCTTGAGTTGATGAACACCTAGGCCGCCAATTCTACGGGTATCAGAAATGCTTTGGCGCTCCATAATCATCGCTGCCCTAATCTTGCCAACCCCAGGAACCGCAGCGAGAAGTTCGCTCACGCGCATCCGTCTGATCGACTCACGAGGATCGTTGATCGCATCGAAGATCGTAGCCTCGCCCTTGGAAATCGCCTGCTTGAGCGCTGCCCGATCTTGCCGGGCAACTTTTGCTGACTCCAGAGCAGCGAGCCGCGCGGCCTTCGAAAGTTCTGGTGGTGGGTTGTTGCTCAAGAAAGGGAATCCAGGATCTCTTTTGCAGCCGAAGCCATCGCTTCTGGCGATGTTGCAAAGTGTGATGTGATTGGACGACCGATCACGAGATAGTCAGATCCCGCGGTGATCGCGTCACGTGGCGTCATAACGCGCGACTGATCGCCTAGAGCCGAACCAGCTGGTCGAACACCCGGAGTAATGAGCAGAGCCTTGCCTTGAGTGACCTCTTTGATCCGAGCAACTTCAAGCGGCGAGCAGACGATGGAAGTTGCGCCAGCGCTGACCGCATTCGCGGCAAGCCGGGTCGCTAGATTAAGCGGTGAGCTCTCGATTCCCATCTCCGTTAATACTTCAGGGCTGATCGAGGTAAGGACGGTAACGGCCGTAATCGAGATATCAGGTGCTGTCTGTGCTGCTGCGGAGATCATTGGTGCTCCGCCTGAAGCGTGGACCGTGAGAAAACGTGGCGAGAGATCTTTCACTGCATCCACTGCTGCCTTCACGGTATTGGGGATGTCATGGAGTTTGAGATCGAGGAAGAGTTCGAAATCCCCAAACTCATAGAGCTTGCGTAAGCCGTCATGGCCGAATTTTAAGAAGAACTCAAGACCAACTTTGTAGATATCGATACTGTCGCGAGTTGTCGATATCCATTGACCAGCAATGTCTACGCTATCGGTATCCAAAGCGAGGATGATGGGTGAGCGTGACATTAGATCTCCTCGCGATGTGCAAACCCGATAGCTTGGTGGAAGGTGTGGAAGCCTCGTTCAATACACAGTGCTTGGAGCTCTTCTTTGATAGTGATCGCAGCAGTAGGGTTACCAAATGTCGCAGTACCTACTGAAACTGCACTTGCCCCGGCAAGCACTAACTCAAATGCATCGCGACCGGTACTGACACCGCCCATGCCGATAATTGGAATATGAGGTAGGGCAGCATGCACTTGATAGATCGCTCTCACGGCTACAGGACGCACGGCCGGGCCTGATAGGCCACCAGTTTTTTGAGAGAGTTTAGGAAACATGGTGTTCGTATCGATCACCATTCCAAGAATAGTGTTGATCAAAGCCAGTCCGTCTGCACCGGCATCGACCACTTCGGTGGCGATGGCAGCAATGTCGGTGACATCTGGTGAGAGCTTTGCAAAGATCGGGACTTCTCCCCCAAGATTCCTGCGAACCGCCTCGATGGCAGCGCGCGCAGTAACAGGGTTGCAAGCAAAGACCTGACCCCGGTTCTCGACATTTGGACAAGAAATATTTACCTCGATCGCAGTAATGCCAGAGACCGATCGTAACTTTCGAGCGAGTACCGCGTAATCTTCAACGCTCTCGCCAGCGATGCTGACGACAATGCGCGCTCCTTGCGCGAGTAGCCATGGGATGTCATTTTCCAAAAATAGATCGATACCTGGACCTTGAAGGCCAATCGAATTAAGCATGCCACTAGGCGTCTCTGCCATTCGAGGAGTCGCTCGCCCGCTGCGGGGTTTGAGCATGATTGATTTAGTAACAATCGCGCCCAACTCAGTCAAAGAGAAGAATTGAGAGAGTTCTTTACCTGAGCCAGCTGTTCCGCTCGCCGTTAAAATTGGGTTAGGGATCCTGCGATCGCCTAAGAGAGTTGAGTAATCAAACTGTGGTGCGCCAGATTCGCTCATTTGCCCCACACTCCTTCTGGAACCTCGCGAGATTTGTTCCACGTAACTTTTGAACCATCCATGACTGGACCTTCGATACATGTGCGAACCATACGCACGATGCCATCACTGCCTTCGACCGGCAGGACGCAAGTCATGCACACACCAATACCGCACGCCATCGACTCTTCCACAGAACATTGATGCATGGTTCCGTAACGGTTTGCGATATCAGTGATGGCGCTGAGCATCGCCATCGGACCACAGGAATAAATGATTTCGGTCTGATTGAGTTCAATGAGTCCAGGGATAACATCGCTCACTCGGCCTTGGATGCCAGCAGTTCCGTCATCAGTCGTAATCGTCATTGAGTTGACCGACCGCTTACCTTCTAGTGGGGCATAGATCTTGGCAGCGGTGCTCGCGCCTAAAACCATATCCACTCGACAGCCACGAGACTTGAGCGTTTCGGCGAGTGCAAAGAGTGGGGCTGAGCCGTAACCACCACCGACGAGCATCGCTCGAACTGGCTCGGTAGGAATTCCAAATGCCGTTCCAAGGGGTGCGACGATATTCACCTTTTCACCCGGAGCTCGATCGGCGAGCCAACGACTTCCATTTCCGTGTGGGGCAACAACTAACTCCATAATGCCAATGCCGTCAGCTCGCATCGAAGCTCGATAGATCGCAAAGGCTCGGCGAAGAACCATGGCAGAACCTGGGCCGCCTACAGAGATCGCAACGAAGTTGCCGGGACGGGCATAGCCAGCCAGTTCATTTACTGCCAAAACGATGTGATGATACGAACCTAGACGTTTGTTAGAGAGGACCTCGGCATCCATTTGGGTTGCCCGAGGATTGATCATTGGGATATCCATGAAGTCCTCTCCTATGCCTTGATCTTCTTATGCCACTCTTGCAGTGAGCGGACGGTGAGTTCGTGACCTCGCAGCGCACTAATGCCTGATACCGCGGCTCGGAACCCAGCTATCGTTGTGATAATCGGGATCCCACGTTGTACGGAAGCGGTTCGTATCAACCAACCATCGTGACGAGTACCTCGGCCCAGTGGCGTGTTGATCACCAGATCTACCTCACCGGCGTGAATCATGTCGACAGCAGATGCGCCATCGCCGCTCTCTGATGCCTTACGGACCACCGTCGATGCGACACCATTTTGCGCCAATAAATCGTGAGTGCCGCGAGTGGCAAAGAGTGTGAATCCAAGCGCAACGAGGGCACGGGCAGGCTCGACGCTTCCCAACTTATCGCGAGCGGATAGGGAGATGAATACCTTTCCAGATTCAGGCAAGGTGCCAAAGGAGGCGATCTGTGACTTGAAGTATGCCTCGCCAAATGAGTCTGCAATTCCCATCACCTCGCCGGTTGAGCGCATCTCGGGCCCAAGGACCGAATCCACGCCAGTGCCATCTGTCCGCCGGAAACGATTCCACGGAAGCACCGCCTCTTTAACCGAAACACCAGTTGGAACGCCATCGCCAGATGCAGGAAGAAAACCTTGGGTACGAAGTTCAGCGATCGAACGCCCCATCGCAATGAGCGAGGCCGCCTTCGACAGAGCGATGCCAGTCGCCTTACTGACAAATGGGACGGTACGTGAAGCGCGTGGGTTTGCCTCTAAGACATACAACGCATTGTCATTTTCGGCACGACTGATGGCGAACTGAATATTGATCAGACCTCGAACGCCGACGCCTCGAGCAATCTTCTCGGTAGCATCGCGCACTTCTCGAAGTTTCGCTGGCGAGATCGAGAAGCTTGGTAGTACGCAAGCAGAGTCTCCGGAGTGAATTCCGGCCTCTTCGATGTGCTCCATGGTGCCAGCTAGGTAGAGTTCGTTGCCGTCAAAGAGGGCATCGACATCGATTTCGATTGCATCATCGAGGAATCGGTCGATCAGCACTGGCTGGTTAGGGGTAATTTCGGTAGCTTTTTCGATAAAACCACGGAGAGATTCATCGTCATAGACGATCTCCATGCCACGACCGCCTAAGACGAACGATGGGCGTACCAAAACCGGATATCCGATTGACGCAGCAACCGCTACCGCCTCATCATACGAACTAGCCATTCCAAACTTTGGCGCGGTGAGATTGTTGGCGGCCAAGATCTGACCAAATGCGCCACGATCCTCGGCTAGATCAATCGCATCAGGACTGGTGCCAAGAATTGTCACACCGGCTTCAAGTAATCCACGAGCAAGTCCTAGTGGAGTCTGACCACCGAGTTGAGCGATCACACCAAGCACTGGACCTGCGGCGGTTTCGGCCCGGATAACTTCGAGTACATCTTCGAGGGTGAGCGGTTCGAAGTAGAGTCGATCCGAGGTGTCGTAATCTGTTGATACGGTCTCGGGATTGCAGTTAATCATCACGGTCTCGTAGCCAGCAGCACGAAGCGCAAAGGCTGCATGAACGCATGAGTAGTCGAACTCCAAACCCTGGCCGATTCGATTGGGTCCACTGCCGAGGATAATGACAGCTGGCTTGGTACGAGGTTGGACTTCGGTCTCTAGATCGTAGCTTGAGTAGTGATAGGGAGTTTGCGCTTGGAATTCGGCAGCACAGGTATCTACGGTCTTGTAGACCGGGTGGATATCGAGCCGATCTCGATCCGAGCGAATCGATTCCTCTGAGATCCCGCGCAGAGAAGCGATCTGAAGATCAGAGAAACCACGTGATTTCGCTTCGCGAAGTAGATCGCTCGAGAGATCTGATGTGTTGGCGATGATGTCCGCGAAGTCATTGATGAGTTGGATCTGAGCAAGGAACCAGGGGTCGATCTTGGTAATGTCGTGAACTTCATCGATCGAAAGTCCCAGCCATAGCGCACGCTGCACTTGCTGCAAGCGCCATTCCGTAGGAATACCGATTTTCTTCACTAGATCATCGAGAATTTCACCTTCGGGATTCCAGGAGAATGTGCTGCCCTTCTTCTCGAGTGATCGAAGAGATTTCTGGAGCGCTTCTGGGAAGGAGCGACCAATTGCCATCGCCTCGCCTACGGATTTCATGGTTGTCGTGAGTCGAGGATCTGCCTCGACAAACTTTTCAAAGGCGAAGCGCGGAACTTTTACAACGATGTAATCGAGGGTAGGTTCAAATGATGCTGGCGTGCTCTTTGTGATGTCGTTTTGAATCTCATCGAGTGTGTATCCCACAGCCAACTTGGTAGCAATTTTCGCAATTGGAAAGCCAGTTGCCTTGGATGCCAAGGCGGATGAGCGAGAGACTCGAGGATTCATCTCGATGACAATAATGCGGCCATCACGCGGATTTACGGCAAATTGAATATTGCAACCACCGGTATCCACACCTACTTCGCGGATGATGTTGATCGAGAGGTCGCGTAATTTTTGAAATTCAACATCGGTGAGAGTAAGCGCTGGGGCTACTGTGATCGAATCACCGGTATGCACACCCATAGGATCGACATTCTCGATACTGCACACGATTACCACATTATCTTTATGGTCCCGAACAACTTCGAGCTCGTATTCTTTCCAACCGAGTATCGACTCTTCGAGTAATACCTCAGAGGTAGGGCTATGTTGCAACCCAGCGCCAGCAATCAGCTCTAGCTCTTCTTGATTAAATGCGATTCCTGATCCAAGTCCACCCATGGTGAAAGATGGACGTACGACCACTGGATAGTTGAGTTGAGCAGTCGCAGCCAAGCACTCATCCATCGTATGGCAGATCACCGATCGGGCGGACTCTCCCCCGACTTTCTCAACGATTGTCTTAAAAATCTCGCGATCCTCACCGCGCTTGATTGCATCGACATTGGCGCCAATCAACTTGGTACCAAATTTTTCGAAGGAGCCGCGCTTGTGCAAGGCCATTGCTGCATTGAGCGCAGTCTGGCCGCCCAAAGTGGCAAGCACTGCAGAAGGTTGTTCCTTTGCCAAGATTTTCTCAATCACTTCAGGTGTGATTGGTTCGATATAGGTCGCATCGGCGAACTCTGGGTCGGTCATGATCGTCGCCGGATTGGAGTTGATCAATATGACTCGAATGCCTTCTTCCCTGAGTACTCGACAGGCCTGAACGCCGGAGTAATCAAATTCGCAGGCCTGACCAATGACGATTGGTCCACTACCAATCACGAGGACGCTTTCGATTGAATTGTCTTTAGGCATGGGCTACCTTCGCTTGGGTCATGAGATCGGCAAAATGGTCAAAGAGATAGACGGCATCGTGAGGTCCGGCAGCGGACTCTGGATGGTACTGAACGCTAAAGGCAGGACGTTCAAGGAGTTCAAGGCCTTCGACGACACCATCGTTCAGACAGATATGTGAGACATAGCCAGCCCCAAATACAGTCGTGAAGTTAGCGTCCGTTGGTGCAGATACCGCAAAGCCATGATTATGCGCAGTGATTTCAATCTTATTGGTCCGCAGATTCTTCACCGGTTGGTTGATGCCTCGATGGCCGAACGGAAGTTTGTAGGTATCGAAGCCAAGCGCTCTACCAAGAATTTGATGGCCGAAGCAGATTCCGAAGACCGGTAGCCCCTCCAACAAGAAATGACGTACGACCTCAACGATCGCATCCATGGTCGAAGGATCTCCAGGACCGTTTGAGATGAAGAGTCCATCGGGTGAGATCGCTTCGATCTCCTCAATCGTAGAGTCCATCGGAAGCACGTGGACTTCCATGCCGCGTTCAGACATAGAGCGTGGGGTTGCTCTTTTAATACCTAGATCAAGTGCCGCGACGGTGAAGCGTTTCTCTAATCCTGGCGCGACCGGCACGATGTAACTCTCTGGAGCGGTGACATCCTTGGCAAGGAATGCGCCAGCCATGGAGGATTGAGCTCGGACCTTGATCACCATCTCTTCTCGCGTCAGATCGGTTCCTGAAAAAATTCCAACTCGCATCGCGCCACGATCTCGGAGGTGTCGAGTGATGGCACGTGTATCAACGCCAGCGATACCTACTACACCAGCTTCAATCAAAGCTGTTTCGAGTGAACGCTGGGAGCGCCAATTGCTGACACGTGGAGTTGGGTTGCGAACCACAAAACCAGAGACCCAGATCTGATCAGATTCCATATCGACATCATTCATTCCGGTGTTACCGATATGAGGCGCAGTCATAATGACAACCTGCTTGTGATACGAAGGGTCGGTCAAGGTCTCTTGATAACCAGTCATGCCGGTTGAGAAGACCGCTTCACCGAATGTCTCACCTGTTGCCGCCCAACTCTTACCTTCATAAATTGTGCCGTCATCAAGGACGAGAAAGGCTTTCGTTGCACGTTGATTTTCCAGATTACTCATAACGCAACCCCGTCACTTCTCCATTGTTAACCACTTGAACGCCATGAAAGTATGTCTGAAGCACTGTAGCTGGCAGGCTCATTCCGTGAAAAGGTGTATTGCTCGATTTTGAGGCCAAAGCGCTTCGATCAACGCGCCAGGTCGCATCAGGATCAATGACCGTCAGGTGAGCTGGTGCCCCAACACGGATCGCACCATGCCCCTCGTACCCCGCAATTCGTGCTGGGGCGGTTGACATCCGATCAACGAGTTGCAGCCAATTCATCTTCTTGGTTGAAACCATCGCCTCGACTACAACCGACAAGGCGGTCTCTAGACCCAGCATGCCAAACGCAGCGGTATTCCATTCGCACTCCTTCGCCTCTGCGGCATGGGGTGCATGATCGGTAGCGACGATATCAATCGTTCCATCAGCAAGGCCATCCCTAAGCGCTTGAACATCGTCCTGAGTGCGCAGAGGTGGGTTCACCTTATAGACCGAGTCGTAGCTCTCTGCAAGATCATCGGTGAGAAGCAGATGGTGTGGTGTCACTTCGGCGGTGACGGACATTCCCTGGCTCTTGGCCCAGCGAACTAATTCAACACCACCACGTGTAGTGAGATGGCAGATATGCAGGCGGCTTTGAACATGATGTGCCATCAAGATATCGCGGGCAATGATCGACTCTTCGGCGAGAGCCGGCCAGCCAGCGAGCCCTAATTTTCCGGAGATCACACCCTCATTCATCTGCGCGCCCTGTGTCAGTTTAGGTTCTTGCGCATGTTGCGCGATCACACCGCCGAATGACTTGACGTACTCAAGTGCTCGACGCATTAACAACGGATCGCTGACGCAATTTCCGTCATCACTAAAAATACGAACCTTTGCAGCTGAATTGGCCATCGCAGAAAGTTCGGCAAGAGCTTGACCTTCTAGCCCCTTTGTTACAGCGCCGACGGGATAGACATCACAGAGACCTGCTTCTCGGCCAAGGCGCGCAACCTGCTCAACAACGCCAGCTGTATCTGCAACGGGCGAAGTATTTGCCATTGCACTCACAGCGGTATAGCCACCTTTGACCGCAGCCTGCGATCCACTGAGCACTGTCTCGGCGCTCTCCTTGCCAGGTTGGCGAAGATGTGTGTGGAGATCTACAAAACCAGGTAAGACAATATTCTTTCTAGCATCGATCACTGAATCGTTGCTCTTCGCTAGACCCGCTCCGATCTCGGCGACGATGCCGTCCACGACACGTAGGTCCACTATTGCGCCGTCAGCAAGACGCGAATCTCTCAAGACAAAATTTTTCGACATTAGTTATCCCCCGCAATTGAGCCGCCAAGAAGTAGATAGAGCACAGCCATTCGGACATTGACGCCATTTTTCACCTGCGAGAGGACCCGAGAACGCGTTGAATCCGCTGCTTCCGCCGAAATCTCAAGCCCACGATTCATTGGACCAGGATGCATAATGATGGAACCTGACTTCATACGATATAGGCGCTCCTGATTGAGTCCATATTCACGAGCATATTCGCGCTCCGAAGGAAAGAATGAACCATTCATTCGCTCACTCTGCACTCTGAGCATCATCACAACATCGCAGTGTTCGATGATCTGATCTAATTCGTACGCGGTATCAACGCCCCAAGTACCCACTCCGTACGGCATGAGCGTCGGCGGTGCAACCAAAGTAACTTTTGCACCCATCGCCTTGAGCAGTAAGACGTTGCTGCGAGCAACCCGAGAATGAAGAATGTCACCAACGATCGCAACATGAAGTCCAGTGAAATCGTTGCCATATTCAGGGAAGTTCTCGCGAATAGTAAGAGCATCGAGCAGGGCTTGTGTCGGATGTTCATGCGTACCATCGCCGGCATTCACCACACCTGCTTCTATCCACCCTGAGCTAGCAAGTAGTTGGGCGGCCCCGGAAGCCGGATGTCTGATCACCATCAAGTCGGCGCCCATCGCCTCAAGAGTCTGAGCCGTATCTTTCAGGCTCTCGCCTTTACTCACGCTCGAACCTTTTGCTGAAAAGTTAATGACATCTGCCGACAATTTCTTCGCTGCAGATTCAAAAGAGAGTCGAGTGCGGGTGGAGTCCTCGAAGAAGAGATTAACGATCGTGCGACCACGCAAAGTTGGCAGCTTCTTGACTGGACCCTGAGTTACGCGAGAAAGCTCACCCGCGGTATCGAGGATGGTGATGATCTCGTCGCGTGAGAGATCGGCGATGCTCAACAGATTCTTCATGCCCGCTCACCCACTTCAACCTGGTCGATGCCATCGACTTCGACGAGTTGAACCTTCACTAACTCTTTGGCATTTGTTGGAATATTTTTGCCAACGTAGTCAGCTCGAATTGGTAGCTCTCGATGGCCTCTATCCACCAGTACGCCGAGTTGTACTGTGCTGGGGCGACCAAGCTCTGAGATCGCATCAAGCGCTGCTCGAATCGTACGACCTGAGAAGAGCACATCATCGATCAAGACGACGTTCTTACCTTCGATACCCTCAAGTGGCAGTTGGGTTTCAAGGATCGAACGCGGTGCACGCATCCGAAGGTCGTCGCGATACATGGTGATATCAAGGGAGCCGACCGCTACTGGTGCTTCGATGCTGGCGAGGAATTCTGCGATCCGATTGGCTAGGTAGACACCTCGGGTAGGAATTCCAAGAAGAACAACGCCCTGTACGCCATGATTGCGTTCGATAATCTCGTGGGCAATACGTTTGAGTGAGCGATCAATCTCGCTCTTTTCCAGCACAACACTCATCGAGTCTCCTTCGCCGCCTCACAGGACGGATCGTTAAAGGTTTCATGCACTTCGACTTACATGCGGAACTTTAGCACCCTCTACGGGTACAAGCGGGTTGCGCCCAGGGGGTTAGTTTGAATCCAGTGAGATGAGAGATTTGAGCGTGATGACCCGACCTAGGACCCCGTTGATGTAGGCCGCCGAGTCCTTGGTGGAGAGTTCTTGCGCTAATTCCACAGCCTCACTCGTTGCGATTTGGTCAGAGAGGGAGTTCTCCCAGAGGATTTCATAGAGCGCAATTCGCAACAGGTTACGGTCAATCGCCGGCATA
>CAIZGZ010000054.1 GCA_903932695.1 uncultured Actinomycetes bacterium
GAGTAGATCACCGGATTGCGGTGGGTAGCGGCGAGAATAACTTTCTGCCACTCATTCACCCAGAGCGCAGTTTGCGCGGGTGAGAAGTGATGGCGACAGATACCAAAGAGAGACGTACGGGTACACGTCGTCTCAATATCGAGTGCAACGGGTAGATCGAGATAGTTGAGTCCACCTTGAGTGTTGATGCGTGTGATGATCTTGTTGGCCTGGTCGTCGGCATTGCGCTTGATGATCGAAGCAGATGTTGTATTCGGCAGGTGCACAAAGTAATAGAGGCCGGTATAAATCCCTTGTCCTTGAGCAGCGACTCGATCAGCGAGATAAAACTTTGCCGCCTGTGCATCTGCCTTAGCAATGGAGTTGCCACCATTGATCCAGATAAAGCTGACGCCGCTTCTGGCCATCTTTGCAAAATCAATCGGAGCTGAAGTGCCGTGTTGATAACGGCTGATGTCTAACCCAAAGATTCGCCCGCCTGGGCCGGAGGGGTTGAGTCGGTTCATCGGGCCATACCCGTATGCGGGGCTACTCGAGATCAATATCGCCGCAGTTGCGACTGCAGCCAAACAAGGGCGAAGCAATGAGATTTTCATATTGCGCTCTTAATTAATCTTGTGGGTTGAGTTGCGAATAACAAGTTGGATCGGAAAGTTAAGAACCTTGACCTCGTTATTGGGTTTGTTGATCTTGCCCATAATTGTCAGTGCAGCCATCTGCGCGAGAAGTTCAATGGGTTGTGCCACCGTAGTAAGTCCAGCAAACTCTGACATCGCATGGTCGTCAAAGCCAACTACCGATATATCTTCCGGTACTCGCAAGCCATGGTTGCGGATCGAGCTCATCGCGCCAAATGCCATCTCATCCGAGAGGCAGAAGATTGCAGTTGGGCGGTCTGGTTGGGAAAGTAGGTCATCCATCGCTTTCACGGCGGTCTTGAGTGAGAAGCCACCATGGACTTCATGCGACTCATTAAAAGTGATGCCATGAGCAGAAAGCACATCATGGAATGCTCGCGTGCGATCGCGTGGAGCGGTAAAGCCAAAGAGCGCCTCGGGTTCATCGGACATCAACGCAATCTTGGTATGACCAAGTTCAACGAGATGTTCAGTTGCAAGCTTGGCGCCTTCGTAATCATTGATCGTAATGCTCGTGACATCATCACGATGTATTCCAATCAGAACGATTGGAATATCGAGCGCAACAATCTGCTGGAACTCTGCTTCCGTTGGCGGTAGCGAAATAATGATCAGTGCGTCGAGCCCATTAAGGCGCTCAGCCTGAAAGATCCGCTCGCGGCCCTGGTTTTGATTGAAGTTGTAGAGCACCAGATCCATGTCGGCTTCTCGAAGTGCTTGTTCAATTCCGCTGATCGCGTGCGATGAATACCAGCCTTCGATATCTTGGGTGATCACTCCAACTGCGCGACTCTTATGACCGGAGTCCATCAAATTCTCGATCGCGGCGGTTGGGTATCCGATCTCGGCGGCGGCCTCAAAGATCTTCTCGCGGGTCTTGGGATTAACGTGGGCTAGGCCGCGCAGCGCCCTGGAGACGGTTGCAGGCGAGACCCCGGCACGTGCTGCGATCTCTTGAATTCCTGGCACCTCACAAGCCTACGGCCCGCATGAAGTGTTAGATATGCGACACATCAAGCAGGGACTCGGCAATGCGCGAGGGGTAAGCGAATAGTTATATTTGTGCCCTTCACAAAGGAGCCTCGCGAATGACCGTATTGCCGACCGACCCGTCCATCGATAGCTCAGGAGCAATCTCGGCTGAGAGCGCGAGAGCACTGATCCAGGGATCCGAGAAGCTGCGAACTCATCGCGAGAAGTCCAACCGCAA
>CAIZGZ010000055.1 GCA_903932695.1 uncultured Actinomycetes bacterium
CTCACCGATAGCGGCTGCCAACTTTTCAACGATAGAAGGCGCACTCACGTGGCCATTTCCAACAGCGGCGTAGAGCGCTTCTATATCGGCATAGTGAAGGTCGTGAGCAAGCTCAAGGATCGCTTGACCAGCCAAAATCTTTTGCAGCGGTAAGCCGGCCTTGCGCAGTTGTCTAGCGATTGACTCTTGACCCGCTTCAATAGCCTCTTCTTTGCGCTCCTTTGAGAACCAGGCTTTGATCTTGGAGCGAGCTCGTGGTGATTTAACGAAGTTGAGCCAATCCCGACTAGGTGCAGCGTTCAAACTCTTATTTGTCACAACATCAACAACATCACCATTAGCCAACTCTGACTCGAGTGGAATCAATTTTCCATTCACCTTTGCGCCCACGCATCGGTTGCCGACCTCTGTATGTACCGCATAAGCGAAATCAACCGGCGTCGAACCGGCCGGCAGGGCGATCACACTCCCCTTTGGCGTAAAGACAAAGACTTCAGGCGTGCGAAGGTCGTACCGCAGGGTGTCAAGAAAGTCGGTGACATCTTCAGTCTCTTGTTGCCATTCATGCAATTGCTTGAGCCAGACCACGCCGGGATCTGTATCAGGGTTGGCTGGACCCTTCTGCTTGTACTTCCAGTGCGCGGCGATACCGAATTCAGCTCGGGCATGCATCTCGGCCGTGCGAATCTGTATCTCGACCGCTTTGCCGTTTGGTCCGATGACCGTGGTGTGGAGCGATTGATAGAGGTTGAACTTCGGCATCGCGATGTAATCTTTAAATCGACCTGGAATTGGGCTCCATCGCGCATGGATTGCACCTAAGACTGCGTAGCAATCACGCACATCGTCGACAATGATGCGAATTCCCACCAGGTCATAGATCTCATTGAACTCGCGTCCACGAACGACCATCTTTTGAAAGACGCTATAGAGGTGCTTCTGGCGAGCTTTAACCGTTGATTTAATCGATTCGGCGGCGAGGTCTGACTCGATTGCCAGCGTTACTTCCTGCGCGAACTTCTCTCTCATCGGCGAGCGTTCATGGACGAGGCGTTCTATCTCCTCGAACTTCTTTGGCTCCATTACCTTAAAGGAGAGATCTTCCAACTCCCACTTGATCGCATTCATACCCAGACGATGAGCAAGTGGCGCGTAGATATCGAGCGTCTCGCGAGCCTTTCGGGTAGCGCTCTCTGGATTGACGAAGGCCCAAGTTCTAGCGTTATGCAAACGGTCGCAGAGTTTGATCACCAGTACTCGAATATCTTTAGACATCGCGACGACCATCTTGCGTAAGGTCTGCGCCTCTGCGGTTGGTCCGTAAGTGAGTTTGTCGAGTTTGGTGACACCATCGACGAGCTGAGCCACCTCTTGGCCAAAGTCGGACTCAAGTCGCTCTAGGTTGTATTCGGTATCCTCCACCGTGTCGTGGAGTAGAGATGCAATCAAAGTTGTCTGGTCCATACCCAAGCCAGCCAATATTTCGGTGACCGCAACTGGGTGGGTGATATATGGCTCGCCGCTCTTACGGAACTGACCTTCATGGGCATCTCGCGCAATGATGTAGGCGCGTTCGATCTCAGAGAGGTCGATCTCGCTCCCGCTTTGAGCAATGAGATCGACAAGAGGGGCCAGCAATTGATCCATGCTGACCCCTCTCTCGATTACTTCCGTGAAGAACTACATCTTCAGCGCTAATTACTGCTTGCGATGTGTCTTACGCTTTGGTTGATTGCGCGGACCGCGTTCGCGACCTTCCTTGGAGTGGGTCGAGGTCACAACTCCAGGCACATCGATGACGCTCTCATCTAGCGCAGGGATTGATCCCGAAGCACCACGTTGGGCAACGCGCTTAGCGAGTGATTTCATCGCTGGCTCACGCTCACGCAACGAGGCGAGAATTGGAGTAGCGACAAAGATCGATGAATAAGTTCCGGTAGCTAGACCGATAAAGAGCGCGAGCGAAAGATCCTTGAGTGTTCCTGCTCCGAGCAGACCAGCTCCGACGAAGAGAATCGAGGCTACCGGGAGAAGCGCGATCAACGAGGTGTTGAACGAGCGAACCAGGGTCTGATTGACCGCCAAGTTAGCTGCCTGTGAATAGGTCATACGTGCTGTGCTTGTGATTGAACGAGTGTTCTCACGGACCTTATCGAAGACAACCACGGTGTCATAGAGCGAATAACCGAGAATGGTCAGAAAACCGATGACGGTTGCAGGTGTTACATCAAAACCAACAAGCGCATAGATTCCAACGGTAATAAAGACGTCGTGAAGTACCGCGATGATCGCAGCCGCAGCCATCTTGGGTTCAAACGCTAACGCGAGGTAGAGCATGACGCAGAGCAAGAAACCAATGAGTCCTTGGATAGCTTTATGCGAGATGTCCTTGCCCCATGATGGTCCGATGCTCATCACGTTAATGTCCGCGACTGGAACATTGAAGGCCTTGGAGAGTTGATTCTCAACAGCATTGTTCTGCTCGTTCGAGAGAACACCAGTTGTGACTTCGAGTTTGTTCTTACCGATCTTTTGCACGATCGATTCGGTGGTTACGCCAGCATCGGCTACCGCCTTCTGTCCCTGAACAACGGTTGCAGAAGGAGCCGTAAGCGTGAACTGCGAGCCACCCTTGAACTCAATACCGAGGTGTAGTCCGCGAGCACCTAGTGCTGTTGCCGATACGACGATCACAAGGAGTGAGAGTGCGTACCAACGACGACGGTTTCCAATGATGTTAAATGACTTCTCGCCGCGATAGAGGCGGCCACCCATTCCAGCTAGACGTGACATTTACTCAACATCCTTTCCGGTGAGAACACCCAAGCTCTTAGCTGAGAAGCCAGAGAGTGAGTGACCGTTTGCATAGAACGCAACCTTGGAGAGAACACTCACCAACGGCTTTGTGAAGAAGAAGACCACGAAGAGATCCACCAAAGTTGTGAGACCGAGCGTGAATGCGAATCCACGTACATCTCCGACTGCAAAGAAGTAGAGAACCGCTGATGCGATCAGAGAGACAAAGTCAGCGACGATAATTGTGCGCTTGGCGCGAGACCAACCGGTCTCCACGGCGGTGCGAAGGCTTCTACCTTCGCGAACCTCATCACGCAAACGCTCGAAGTAGACGATAAAGGAGTCGGCCGTAATACCGATCGAGACAATCGCGCCTGCAATGCCGGCGAGCGACAAGGTGAAGCCAATCCACTTTCCGAGCAACAAGAAGAGAAGGTAGGTGGTAGCTCCGGCAACAGTGAGAGAGCCAACGCTGACCAGACCCAATCCGCGGTAGTAGAGAACCGAGTACAAAATAACAAGAAGAAGTCCGATCGCACCGGCCAAGAGACCGTCGTGCAATTGGTTAGATCCTAAAGTTGGCGAAACTTGCTGCACGTCACCACGATCAAAGGAGAGTGGAAGTGCACCAAACTTGAGATTGTTAGCAAGAGTTGACGCTGTTGCCTGGCTGAAATTACCGGTGATCTGAGCATTACCAGCTGTAATCGCCTGAATAATGCGCGGAGCCTCAACAACGAGTCCATCGAGAACGATGGCAACTTCATTCTGTGGCGCAGCAAGAGAGGTGACAGCCTTAGTGAGGGCGCCAAACTTTGTTGTGCCATTTCCATTGAAATCAAGGAGAACCTGCCAGCCATTGCCAGAGGTTTGGTCGAGTGCTGCAGCAGCGGTCTTGATATCTGTACCAAGTACTTGAGCTGGGGCAAGAATGTATTTAGTTGCACCGGTCTGATCGCAGGTGACGAGTGGAGCGTTAGCGTTATCAAGGCTGCCACCCACACGATTAGCCGCCTTTGTGCAATCAAGGGCGCCGAATTGCGCATCGAGCGCTGCGTTCACTCCGGTAGGGAATGTTGCAGTTGGCGCACTCTTGGTTGTGACACCCTTCGCGCTCTTCGTTGTTGTGCTGACGGTGTTCACTGCACTTGATGTTGCATTTCCGGCACCAGATGCGAGCACCTGACGGAAGCGAAGTTCTGCGGTCTGACCAACTTCATTCACCACAGTCTGTCCGGTCACACCAGGCACTGAGATAACGATCTGTTGATTCGCGCCAGTTCCTTGAGCAGCAACAGTGCTCTCGGCGACACCCAGTGAGTTCACGCGTTCGCGGATAATCGACACTGCAGTATTGATCGCTGCGGTCGTGACCTTCTCCCCTGCTTTTGGTGTCAAAGTGACGCTGGTACCGCCGCGCAGATCGAGACCAAGCTTGACCTTGTCGTTCTGGAAGAAAGCCAGAGCCGAGAAGGCGATCAGGGTGACGAACAAAATAGCGATGGTGCGGCCCGATTTACGAGGCGCCTTAATGGACTTAGAAATGTTGGCAGACATAAGGCGCAAGTCTAGGCATCAAGCGACGGCATGTCGAAAATGCCGGGCTGATTAGCGGGTGGTTTTAAGCCCAAATGCGCCCAGCCAGCCGCTGTCGCCACCCGGCCTCGTGGCGTTCTGGCGATATAGCCCATTCGCACCAGAAAGGGCTCGGCCAAGGACTCGATCGTCTCGGCCTCTTCGCCAACGCTCATCGCCAAGGTTGAGATACCTACCGGACCACCATTAAAGCGCTTGATCAAAATATCGAGCAGCGCCTTATCGAGGCGATCTAGTCCAACCTCATCGACCTCGTACATTTCAAGCGCAGCCTGTGCGATTGGGAGCGTGATCACGCCATCACCGTGAACTTGCGCGTAATCCCTCACTCGTCGAAGTAGTCGATTGGCAACGCGAGGCGTTCCGCGTGAGCGTGACCCTAGCTCTAGGACCGAATCACCATCGATTCCGGTCTCGAGCAAATCCGCGCTGCGTGCCACAATCGTCGCCAGATCCGCGTTCTCGTAGAAATCCAACTGGGCTGTAAAACCGAATCGATCTCGAAGTGGGCTCGGCAGGAGCCCGGCGCGAGTTGTTGCCCCAACTAAAGTGAAGTGAGGCAGGTTAAGCGGAATGGATGTGGCACCCGCTCCTTTGCCGACGATGACATCAACCCGGAAATCTTCCATCGCGAGATAGAGCATCTCTTCAGCCGGACGAGACATACGATGAATTTCATCGAGAAAGAGAATCTCGCCTTCGACCAATGACGAGAGAATCGCAGCCAAGTCACCGGCATGTTGAATCGCGGGCCCGCTAGTGATCCGAATCGGTGCACCCATCTCGCTGGCAATAATCATGGCGAGCGTTGTCTTTCCTAGCCCCGGTGGACCAGAAAGCAGTATGTGGTCGGCTGGTGAATTTCGAGAACGAGCCGCACGCAACAAGAGATCGATCTGATTGGCCACTCGTTCTTGACCGACAAAATCTTTAAGAGTTTTAGGGCGTAGTGCGAGTTCTGAAGCTCGCTCCGCGTCATCCGCACCGGAGTTCATGGAGATGTTGCTCATGAGTGAGCACCCGCTGCCAATGCGGCTCGAAGCAGTTCTGCGATCTCCCGTGACGACGGATCGGTGATCTCTTGCGCGACAATCTCTATCCGAGCAGTCGCATCCTTAGCAGTGAAACCCAATCCGACAAGGGCCATCAGCACTTGATCGCGCCATGGTGCGATTGCGGTATGAGAAGAGCTGGAAACTTGAGTGAAAGCCGGAATCTTCTCTTTGAGCTCCAAAATAACCCGTTGCGCACCCTTCTTACCCAGCCCAGGAATCCGTTCGATTGCACTGGCATTCTCTGTGGTGATCGCCGAGAACAATTCTTGTGGGTCATAGATGGAGAGGGCTGAGAGCGCGACTTTAGGGCCAATTCCAGAGACGCTTTGTAATAATTCAAAGACCTCTTTTGCTTGCTGGCTCTCAAATCCGTACAGGGTCATGGAATCTTCTCGAACAACGAGTTGAGTGAAGAGAGATGCGCGGTTGCCGACCACGAGCCCAGCGCTGGTTCGCGGAGTGATGTGAATAAGGTAGCCAACTCCATTGACATCGATCACAACCGAAGAAGTCGTGATCGCAGAGATGGTTCCGGTCAGTGTTGCAATCATGAGAGCGAGACCTTCTTGAGTGCGGAGATGCGAGCCCGTTCTTTTACTGCCGCCGCAGCCAACTTATTCTGCGCTCCTCCGCGCCAGTGATGGCAGATTGCCAGTGCAAGAGCGTCGGTGCTATCCACGGGTTTTGGAATTTCAGAGAGGTTAAGGAGTTTTTGCACCATGGTTGCGATCTGCTTCTTATCCGCTCGACCAGAGCCAGTCACGGCTGCCTTCACTTCGGTTGGAGTGTGCATGACAACCGGGATACCGGCCTTGGCTGATAACAGCAGAGCTACCCCAGCTGCCTGGCCAGTAGCCATCGCAGTTCGAACGTTGAGTTGCGAGAAGACGCGTTCTACCGCAATGACATCCGGGCGATAGCGATCAATCCACTCCTGCAGGCTTTGCTCTAATTGAAGCAGGCGAGATTCAAGAGGAGCATCGATATCGGTCAGGATTACTCCGACTCCCACCATAGAGAGCTGCTGAGCTCCTGAGTTTTCTACTACTCCAACGCCGCAGCGAGTGAGTCCAGGGTCGATTCCTAGCACCCTCATAGTGGCCTCATGCTGCACATCTCATGCTCCGCAGTCTAAACCCTGCGCTCTAGCACCGCTTGGATTAAGCGGTGATCTCAGCCATTACTTCATCGGAGACATCGAAATTGCCATAGACGTTTTGAACGTCATCGAGCTCTTCGATCGCATCAATCAAGTTAAAGACCTTGGTGGCGGTCTCGGCATCCAGTGGGACCGAGAGCGATGGCAGGAATGAGGTATCAGCGGATTCGTAGTCGAGTCCTGCGTTCTGGAGTGAAGTACGCACGGCTACGAGATCAGATGCCTCCGAGACAATCTCAAAGGATTCGCCCATATCGTTCACTTCTTCTGCGCCAGCATCGAGGACAACTTCGAGAATTGAATCCTCTGTCACGCCATTTGCTTTGTTGACGATCACGACGCCCTTGCGATTAAACATGTACGAAACCGATCCAGGATCGGCCATAGAACCACCGTTGCGCGTGACAGCAACGCGAACCTCTGCTGCTGCACGATTGCGAGAATCGGTCAGACACTCAATCATCAGTGCTACACCACCTGGTGCATAACCCTCATACATGATGGTCTGCCAATCGGCGCCACCAGACTCAAGCCCGGCACCGCGCTTGACCGCACGATCGATGTTATCGGCCGGCATCGAGTTCTTCTTCGCCTTTGCAATTGCATCAAAGAGGGTTGGGTTGCCATCGATATCCGCGCCACCATTTCGGGCGGCAATTTCGATCGCCTTAATTAACTTTGCAAAATTCTTGGCACGGCGAGAATCAATGACCGCCTTCTTGTGCTTTGTCGTTGCCCATTTGGAATGGCCTGACATTTCAATCACCAACCTTGTTCTTAACTCGTTGACTCTGGCGCTTCACCTGCCGAATAGCAAGGAGCTCTTACGCGATCCCATCGAGAAACAGTTGATGCATTCGAGTATCCGACGTAATCTCCGGATGAAACGAGGTAGCAAGAACTGCGCCCTGACGAACCGCAACCGGGTGCAATTCTCCATCAATTTCGACAGAAGCCAAAACTTCGACACGGGGCGAGACCGATTCGACCCACGGCGCTCGAATAAATAGGGCGCGCATGGGGTCACCTACAATCCCCTTGACCGCAAGATCGACCTCAAAGGAATCAACCTGTCGGCCAAAGGCGTTGCGACGGACTTTCATCTCAATCCCGCCAAAGGTCTCCTGACCCGAAGCAGGATCTTGAATCTCTTGCGCGAGCAGAATCATTCCGGCGCACGAGCCGTAGGTGGGCATCCCGCCGGCAATTTTGGCGCGAATCAACTCCAATAGCCCAAAACTCTTGGCTAGTTTGAAGATGGTGGTCGACTCTCCACCCGGAATTACCAGGGCTTCGATCGCCTGAATCTCATCAAAGGTACGGACCAGGTGCGCATCTGCACCGAGTGATGTGAGTGAGTGCAGGTGCTCTCGAAAGTCCCCTTGTAGGGCTAGAACACCTACGCTCATAAAATTACCAGCCTCGCTCTGCCAAACGGTGTGGGACAGGGATATCAGCAACGTTGATTCCAAC
>CAIZGZ010000056.1 GCA_903932695.1 uncultured Actinomycetes bacterium
ACCAGGGACTTCGTCGCCACCGTGCAATGAACTCCATGCATCGAAGAACTCATCCTTGCTCATAACGTGCGCCATTCGACTACCTCACTCCAAGTCGTGTGATGATCTCTCGGGTTGCTCGTGCGTTATTCATCGTATAAAAATGAAGGCCAGGAACTCCAGCCGCGATCAACTCTTCACACAACGTCGTTGCGATCTCAATTCCTAATTGAGTGACCGCCTCGTCATCACCGGCCACGGCCGCAAACCGGGAGGTCAACTCCTCAGAAATTGCTGCACCACCCAATTCAGCCATGCGCGTGAGTTGCTTAATATTTGTGATCGGCAAAATTCCAGCGATCACAGGAAGCGCGGAGCCACGTGCGCGAAGTGCGTCGACGAGCGAAATCCAGGCTTTGCTATCGAAGAAGAATTGGGTGGTTGCAAATGTTGCGCCGAGCGACTCTTTGCGAAGCAAGACATCAATATCGCGAGAGAAATCACCTGCCGAAGCCGGATGGCCATCGGGAAATGCCGCGACTCCGACGGTGAAATCGCCGCGTAGTGCGGCCAATTCAACTAATTGGTCTGCGTGATCAAATCCACCTGGTGTGCTGACCCAAGGTGCTTGTGGTCCCCCAACTGGGTCACCTCGAAGGGCAAGGATCGTCGAGATGCCCGCGGCTTGGTATTGATCCAAGATTGCTTCAAGTTCGGTGCGAGTTGAGCCGACGCAGGTCAGATGCGCAACGGTTGAAATTCCAGTTCGAGCGGTCAATTCGGAAGCGATCCGAATAGTGCGATCTCGAGTACTTCCGCCGGCGCCATAAGTCACCGAAATGAAATCAGGTGAGAGCTCAGCCAGCTCGCGAGTCGCCTCCCAGAGCCGCGCCTCGCCCGCCTCATCTTTCGGCGGAAAGAGCTCAGCCGAGATAGTGGGGGCTGGCGTTGGAGTGCTCATAGCGATGAAGGGTATCGTTATCAGGTGGAATTTAACGGCATTCAAGGAATCCGAAGCGAGATCGATAACGCGCTAGCAAAATTTTTCGAGCGGGAATCGAGCTATCTCAATGCCGTTGGCAGCGAGCTGCTGCCCGTCTCAGACGCACTGGGTCATTTCTTGCTCGATAGCGGAAAGCGGCTCCGGCCACTCTTCGCAGCGATCGGCCATATCGGTGCTGGCGGAGAACTCAGCGAAGAGAGCGCGATGGCGCTGGCCTCGCTCGAACTCGTCCATGTCTGTGCCTTAATTCATGACGACGTAATGGATGCTTCCGATACCCGACGTGGTGCACCTGCGATCCATCGTCAATTCCAAGCGCTCCATCAAAGAGAGTCGCTACAAGGTAGCGCAGAACAATTTGGCGTTGCCTCGGCGATCTTGCTCGGTGATTTAGCGCTCGTCTGGGCGGCAAAGATGCTCCATGAATCTGGCATGAGTCCTCGATATATTCTCCAAGCACTCCCTGTCTACGATGAGATGCGAGTTGAGTTGATGGCCGGCCAGTATCTCGACATCTACGAACAAGCACTTGCGAGTGAGAGCGTCGAACGCTCACTCAAAGTAGCTCGTTATAAATCTGGCAAGTACAGCATTGAACGCCCATTGCACTTTGGCGCAGCTTTAGCAGCGGGTGCAACCGCAAACACCTATGGAACGTACTCAAGTTATGGCTTACCGCTTGGCGAAGCCTTCCAACTTCGTGATGATGTGATCGGTGTCTTTGGCGATCCTGCGCAGACCGGCAAGCCTGCCGGCGATGATCTCCGAGAGGGTAAGCGGACGGTATTGATCGCATCGACCCTCAATAAGGCAAGCGACGTTCAGCGTAAGAGTTTTGAGGAGTATTTCGGTCAACCAGACCTCGATGCCTCAGGCGTGGCGAAACTCCGTCAGATCATCGTTGAAACAGGTGCGCTTGCAGATGTCGAGAGCCTGATCACAACCATGACTTCCAACGCGCACCAAGCGCTCATTCATGGTGAAATTACTCCTATGGCTAAAGAGATGCTCAATCAGATGGCAGTAGCAGCTACACAGAGAACTGTATGAAGAAGGTAACTGGTCCGACCGATCATGTCGTGATCGTCGGTGCCGGCCTAGGTGGCCTCAGTGCTGCGCTCCGTCTAGCAGGCGCAGGTCGCAAAGTGACAGTCGTTGAGCGCGAGAGCGTTCCCGGTGGTCGCAATGGCCTGCTCAATAAAGATGGCTACTCGTTTGATACTGGGCCGACAGTGCTCACCATGCCCGATCTCATTCAAGACGCGCTCAATTGCGTTGGCGAGGATATTAAAGATTGGCTTGAACTCATTCCCTTGGATCCGCTCTATCGCGCTTTTTATCACGATGGCTCTACCCTAGATGTTCACGCGGATACAACCAGAATGCAGGCCGAGATTGAAAAGACCATTGGTCGCGATGAGGCGCTGGGTTATGGCAAATACGTAGATTTCGTCACCAAGCTCTACAAGTACGAGATGAACGATTTCATCGATCGCAATATCGACTCTCCGCTTAATCTCGTAACACCCAATCTTGCCAAGTTGGTTGCGCTCGGTGGCTTCCGCCGCTTAGCCCCCAAGGTCAATGAATTTCTTAAAGACCCACGCACTCAGAAGGTCTACTCCTTCCAAGCGATGTATGCGGGCGTGAGCCCACAACAAGCACTGGCGATTTATGCAGTAATCGCCTATATGGATTCGGTAAACGGAGTCTTCTTCCCTAAGGGTGGAATGCACGCCGTCCCTCGTGCGCTTGCTGGAGCTGCGGCAAAGCACGGCGTTGAGTTCAAGTACAACACCACCGTCACTTCGATCGAGCATTCAGGCGGTCGTGCCCGCGCGGTACTCACAGACACCGGCGAGCGAATCGAATGCGATGTCGTCGTACTCAATCCGGATTTACCGATCGCGTGGAAAGAACTCTTAGGTCACGAGCCTCGCAAAGTGAAGAAACTCGATTACTCCCCTTCGTGCGTGACGCTCCTTGTCGGCACCGAGAAAAAATACGATCGCTTAGCGCATCACAATATTCACTTCGGCGAATCATGGGATGGCGTCTTTGATGAGTTGATCAAGAAGAAGACTCTGATGACTGATCCGAGCTTCTTGGTGACGGTACCTACCCACGACGATCCAGATCTTGCGCCTGCTGGCAAATCCTCGTATTACATTCTCTTCCCTACGCCTAACCTCGATGCCGATATCGATTGGAAGCGCGAAGGTTCGCGCTATCGCGACCAGATCCTTCGAACAATGGAGGCCAACGGTTACACCGATTTTGCCGCTTCTATTGAAGTTGAGCAGATGACCACTCCGCTGGATTGGCAGGCACAAGGCATGGAGCGTGGCGCACCATTTGCCAGCGCTCACACCTTCTTCCAGACCGGACCGTTTAGACCCTCGAATATCGCACAAGGCTTTGAAAATGTGGTCTTTGCTGGATCGGGCACCCAACCTGGCGTAGGCGTCCCAATGGTGCTTATCTCTGGCCGTTTGGCAGCAGAAAGAATTGTCGGCAAAATTAAGTAATGGATGAATTGACCGCGGCTGGGATTACCGACCCAGCGCTACGCGCATCGTATGAAGAGTGCAAACGGCTCAATTCGCTCCACGGCAAGACTTACTACTTAGCGACCCTGCTACTTCCCAAAGCGAAACGTCCCTTTGTCCATGCGTTGTATGGCTTCGCGCGTTACGCGGATGAGATTGTTGATGACCTCGCATCTCCACTTTCCGATCAGGAGAAAGCCGATCTGCTCCGCGCTTGGAGCTCAGGCATCATCGAAGACTTGCGCAAAGGTGCAAGTAGTGACCCCATCGGTATGGCGTTGGTGGATACCGTCACGCGCTTTGCAATTCCGATTGAACACTTTGAGGCGTTCATTC
>CAIZGZ010000057.1 GCA_903932695.1 uncultured Actinomycetes bacterium
GGTCGATCCAGTCATCCGTGGCCACTCCATCGAATTTCGTATCAACGGTGAAGATCCAGGAAATGGCTTCTTGCCATCACTCGGCACAATCACCAAGTGGGAAGTTCCATCTGGTCCCGGAGTCCGAATCGATGCAGGTTTTGATCATGGCCACACCATCGGTTCACACTTTGATTCACTCCTCGCCAAGTTAATTGTTACCGGTGCTACGCGCGATGAAGCGATGGCACGTGCTCGACGTGCACTTCGCGAGTTTGAGATCGGCGGCCTGGCTACAGCGCTGCCATTCCATCGCGCCATCGTGAACGACCCGGCATTCACCGAAGAGTTCACTGTCTACACAAGTTATATCGAAAACGAATTTGATAATCAGATCGAAGCCTTCTCTTATAAGCAAGGTGTTGCAGAGACTAAGAGCGCTGCGCAAAAAGTTGTGGCAGAAGTCAACGGCCATCGCTTTGAAGTGGTTCTCCATAATCCCGAAAAACTCGATCGACGCCACAAGATCAAGAGCAATATCCTCGCCGGCCAGTCGGGCAATACACTCAGCAGTCCAATGCAGGGCACGGTCGTCAAAATTCTTAAATCAAATGGTGATCGCGTAGCAGCTGGTGATCTCATCGTTGTTCTCGAAGCGATGAAGATGGAGCAGGCCTTGGTAGCAAACAAAGCCGGCACCATTACTGGTTTAAATGTGGGTGTTGGCGAGAGCGTCTCAAGCGGACAACAACTCTGTCAGATCGACGACCTCTAACCGATCTTCTTACCAGCCTCTTTTAAGAGCTGCTAGAGCTTTACCTTGCCGCTCTTCAGGGCGGCAAGCGCACTTCCCACCGAAGCCGCGTACTTCTCTCCAAGTCCAGTGAGGGCAATCGACTCTCCGCCACCTGGAACGGTGTAGAGCCGGCCGAATATTCCAGCGCTCTCGTTGAGAACATCGTTGACGGTAATTCCATTGAGCGCAGCAGTCATCACATCTTCTGTTGCGATATCAACTCGCTTCGTGACTGCGCCAAGTAGAAGCGCTGACGTATTTTTCTGAAGCAAAAAGTACTGGTCTGGTGAGATACCAATCAGGTTGAGCGGGTGGAGCTTGGTTGAGAGGGTCGCGGCGGTATCTGCGACGTCACTCGTTGAGCTCACCTCCGAAAAAAGCACATCTACACCTTGTGCATACAATGTTTTGGTCTGGCCGACCGCGCTGGTATCGGTAATCTCGCTATAAGCACGAGCCTTCTTGTTGGACGCAGCGACTCCTTGCACGAAAGCTGGATACCAGGCAGCGGCGGCGGATGGTGCAAGAAAACCCACCTTCAAACTCTTTGTTGCAGCGCCTGCTAATACGCCCGCAAGATAAGCACCTTGCGCGCCATCAAAGGATAAATCACTCACATTGAGACTGGCGACGGTTTCATCGTTAATAATTGCAAATTGTGAATAAGGGCAAGCGATTGCGGCTTGACCTAGAACTGAGTCAAAACTATTTCCTACCGCCAGAATCAGACTGTAGTTTGCCTTTGCCAGAAAGAGTAGACGTGAGTAGCGATCTGCATCCGTACCGGTCGTCACCATCTCGCGCACATTCAGCGATGTCAGGCCATAGCGTTTCTTGATCAGATCAACTCCCACTGCAACGGCATCGTTGAGAGCATGATCTCCCCGGCCGCCTTGGTCGTACAAGATCGCGATCTTGTTGTTCTTGTTCACTGCTGCAGCTGCTGGTGTCGCTAGTGATGTCGCCATCAGCCCGCACAGCCCTAAAGTGGCAATGAGTACAGAGCCGCGAAAGCGCTTAGCCACGAGGGATTAAACCAATTCGATCATAGACATCTCGCACTGTCTTACCGGCTACCGCCTGCGCCTTCTCGGCACCTCGACTAAGGATCTGCCCAAGGTGAGTGGGATCATCGAGCAATTCGAGGGTCTTTTCGCGGACTGGTGTTAGGTACTCCACAACCACTTCCGCTACCGCTGCCTTAAAGTCGCCATACCCTTTGCCAGCAAATTCATTTTCAATCTCGGCAACGCTTCGACCGCTAAGAGCAGAGAAGATCGTGAGCAAGTTTGAAATGCCTGGCTTGTTCTGTGCATCAAAAGTGATTTCACGGCCGGTATCTGTCACTGCACTCTTAATCTTTTTTGTGTTTGCCGCAGGGGTATCGAGAATCTCAATCAGGCCTGAGAGCGACTCGGCGGATTTGCTCATCTTCGATGTTGGATCTTGCAAATCATAAATCTTTGCGCCCTCTTTGAGGATGAATCCCTCGGGGATGATGAAGGTCTTGCCGTATTGATGATTGAAGCGACCTGCGAGGTCACGGGTCAGCTCGATATGTTGACGTTGATCTTCGCCAACCGGAACTTGATTCGCTTGGTAGAGCAAGATATCGGCGGCCATCAACATGGGATAGGTGAAGACACCTACGCCAATGCGATCGGTACCCGTCTTCACCGATTTATCTTTAAATTGGGTCATGCGACTTGCTTCGCCAAAGCCAGTCATGCACTCCATGACCCAAGCAAGTTGGTTGTGTTCAACGACGTGAGATTGCACAAAGAGGGTGCATCGTTCTGGATCCAAGCCAAGTGCGAGAAGCTGCGCGACAGAGGTCAGGGTGTTTTTGCGTAATTCTTTTGGATCTGGAGCTGAGGTCAGGGCATGGAGATCGACGACGCAATAAAAGGCATCATGGCTATCTTGGAGTTCAACCCATTGTTTGACCGCACCCAAGTAATTGCCCAGATGGAACGATCCGCTTGTAGGTTGAATACCAGACAGGACGCGTGAGTTACTCATGCTGCGTATCTTCCCATTCCAGTCGTGAGATCAGTAATTGGCCGGCCCGCTTACCCTCCATCGTGAGCACGCTGATCCGTGCCCCTGGGATCGAAATAACATCGTGTTCAACCGGAAGTCGGCCTAATTTGTGCATCACAAAGCCGCCGACGGTCTCATACGGACCCTCGGGAATGACGATGCCAGTCTGATCGGCGAGATCTTCGAGCGAGATCAGGGCATCCACATCAAAATCACCCGTGCGAGGTTGAGCGGTCACCTCTTGTGACAAGGTGTCGTATTCGTCATGTATCTCGCCGATGAAGCACTCGACGATATCTTCGAGAGTAACAATTCCATCGGTTCCGCCATACTCGTCGAGCACAATGGCGATGTGAGAGCGCTTGGCTCGCATCTCGGTCAGCGCTGGAAGCACTCCCTTTGTGCCAGGCAGGAAGATCACTGGACGAATAATCTCAAGCAGCGTCTTCTCGAAATCTTCCTCTTTTAAACTGAGCAGGTCTCTCACATGGAAGAAGCCAAGAACTTCATCACTGCTTCCGCGGGTAACGGGATAGCGAGAGTGGGAGGTCTTGACCGCGTCGGCCATAGCTTGGTGCAAGGTGAGATTGACATCCATGAAATCAACTTCGGTTCGCGGGACCATGATCTCGTGAAGCGCCAAATCTCCTGCGTTAAATACCTCTTCAACGATATCTCGCTCCTCATCAGAGAGCGCAGCATGGCCTGTGACCATATCGACCAACTCGGCCTCACTAATTTGCGAGCGAACTTCTTGTGGCTTTAATCCAAAGAGGCGAACGATGCCATCCGTTGATTTGGAGAGCGCCCAGATTACGGGGCGAAATATCTCAGCAATCCGATCGATAGTCGGTGCGCTAGCGAGCGCAATGCTCTCGGTTCGATAGAGAGCTAATCGCTTTGGAACCAACTCGCCTAAGACGAGTGAGATGTAGGCAATGACGATCGTGAGAATGACAAGCGAGAGCCCAGTGCTCAGCGCCGGTGAAAGTCCCCATCGCTCCAGGGTTGGAATCACAAAAGAATTTCCGAGTCGCTCTGAGCCAATCGCGGCAGAGAAAAAACCGCAGAAGGTGACTCCTACCTGGGCGGCGGCCAAGAAGCGATTGGGATTTTTTGTGAGTCGAGCAAGCCGGGCTGTCCGAGTTGCCTTGACGCCGGAGAGCTCCATCTGGCGGAGTTGTGATTCGCGCAGTGAGATCAGAGCGATCTCCGCGGCCACAAAGAGCCCAGCCAAGATGATGAAGGCGAGGACTAAGAGCAGGTCGATACCGAGCTGGCCGGAGCTACCTACGCGGGTGGCAGGCTGCGGATTTTGCAGGAAAGGTCTCGGGTCCATCTTCCAAAGCGTAGCCTTTTTGGGCTACTGTGTGCTTATTCGTCGGCTTCCGTCGGCGGGTGTTTTACCTTCATCCAACGGATCGTCGGGCACGTACCTGCCCGGAGAAGGAGTGAATAACTCATGGCTTCAGTCGTATTTGAAAACGCCTCGCGTATCTACCCAGGCACAGCCAAGCCAGCTGTCGACAAACTCAACCTCACCGTCAAGGATGGCGAATTTCTCGTCCTCGTTGGCCCATCAGGTTGCGGTAAGTCAACATCGCTTCGCATGCTCGCCGGCCTCGAAGAGGTTGATACCGGAACAATTCGTATCGGAGATCGCGACGTCACCAACGTTGCTCCAAAAGATCGCGATATCGCGATGGTCTTCCAGTCTTACGCTCTCTACCCACATATGTCAGTCGCCGAGAACATGGGCTTTGCGCTCAAGATCGCTGGCGTTGCAAAGGAAGAGCGTGATCGCCGAGTTCTCGAAGCAGCAAAGCTGCTCGATCTCGAAGCATATTTAGATCGTAAGCCAAAGGCGCTCTCTGGTGGACAACGCCAGCGCGTAGCAATGGGTCGTGCGATCGTCCGTGAGCCACAAGTCTTCTTGATGGATGAGCCGCTCTCTAACTTGGATGCCAAGTTGCGCGTAGCAACCCGTACCCAGATCGCAGCTCTCCAACGCCGCCTCGGTATTACTACCGTCTATGTCACGCACGATCAGGTTGAAGCAATGACCATGGGTGATCGCGTAGCGGTCCTCAAGGATGGCTTGCTCCAGCAAGTTGATACGCCACGTAATCTCTATGACAACCCAGTCAACGCATTCGTAGCTGGCTTCATCGGCTCACCTGCCATGAACCTCTTGGTCGCACCTGTCTCAGGTGGTCAAGCTTCGCTGGGTGATCTCAAGATTGATGTTCCGGCTTCTGCAGGCGCATCGATCACTATCGGTATTCGCCCTGAAGGCTTCACCCCTGCTGCCAATGGCTTCAAGGTCCTCGTCGAAGTTGTTGAAGAGCTCGGCTCAGATGCATTTGTCTACGGTAAGCCTGCTGATTCATCAGTGAAGTTTGCTAATGCCACCGATGAGGGTGCCCAAGTCATCGTTCGCTGGGATCCAAAGAACCCACCAAAGCCAGGCGAGACAATTACTGTTGGCGTTAACCCAAGCGCTGTCCACCTCTTTGATGCGACATCAGGAGCACGAATCAACTAGTACTGCCCATTAAAAAAAACCCCGGCCAGTTGATCTGGTCGGGGTTTTTACTGCCTCTTACTAGATGTTGCTACGCAAGCGCTTTCTGCAAGTTCTCATCGATCGCTGCCAAGAAGGCTTGAGTGTTGAGATAAGGGGCGTCTGGCGCGATCAAGAGCGCGAGATCCTTGGTCATCTTGCCTGACTCAACTGTCTGGATACAGACATCTTCAAGCGTTTTAGCGAAAGTCTTGAGAGCTTCGTTCTTATCGAGCTTGGCACGGTGAGCAAGTCCTTGGGTCCAGGCGAAGATCGAGGCGATTGGATTTGTCGAAGTCTCCAAACCGGCTTGATGATCACGGTAATGACGTGTCACTGTTCCGTGTGCTGCCTCTGACTCAACGACCTTGCCATCTGGTGTCATGAGAACCGATGTCATGAGACCAAGTGAGCCATAACCCTGTGCGACGGTGTCGGATTGAACATCGCCATCATAATTCTTACAAGCCCAGACATAGCCACCTTCCATACGCAATGACATAGCAACCATGTCATCGATCAGGCGGTGTTCATACCAAATTCCCAGAGCTTCAAATTGCGATTTGAATTCGGCCACATAGATCTCTTGGAAGATATCTTTGAATCGACCGTCGTATGCCTTCAAAATGGTGTTCTTCGTAGAGAGATAGACCGGGTACTTACGAAGTAGGCCATAGTTGAGCGATGCGCGAGCAAAATCTCGAATCGAGTCATCGAGGTTGTACATCGCCATCGCAACACCAGAGCTTGGGAAATCAAAGACCTGGTATTCCAGCGGCTCTGAGCCATCCTCTGGAACAAAGGTCATGGTGAGCTTGCCCTTACCGGGAACCTTGAAATCGGTCGCGCGATATTGATCTCCGAAGGCATGGCGGCCGATCACGATTGGCTGCGTCCAGTGTGGGACAAGACGTGGCACATTCGAGATGATGATCGGTTCGCGGAAAATTACGCCGCCTAAGATGTTGCGGATCGTTCCGTTAGGCGACTTCCACATCTTCTTGAGCCCAAACTCTTCAACGCGGGCCTCGTCTGGTGTAATAGTTGCGCACTTGATACCCACGCCATGCTTCTGGATTGCACGGGCAGCGTCGATGGTGATCTGGTCATCGGTCTCATCGCGCTTTTGAATACTCAAGTCGTAGTACTCAAGGTCCACATCAAGATAAGGCAGAATCAACTTATCCTTGATGAACTGCCAGATGATGCGAGTCATCTCATCGCCATCTAGTTCAACGACTTTACCTTCTACTTTAATCTTGTTCATCTGTGTACCGCTCCCCTTAGAGATCTTTAACGTCGGCTTGCTTGCTACGGACAGCTTCTGCAGCAACCTTGAGCGCTGCAACTTCGCCCTCAGTCAATGCGGTTTCAACTACTTCTTTAATACCTGTGCGACCAATCTTCGCTTCTACGCCGAGATAGACACCGCTAATTCCATATTGGCCATCTACCCACGCGCAGACCGGCATGATCTCGCCTGAATCTTCGATAACCGCCTTGGCCATGCGAGCCGCAGCCGCAGAAGGTGCGTAGTACGCAGAACCAGTCTTTAAGAGAGCCACTACTTCGGCGCCACCATTTCGTGTGCGCTCAACGAGCTCATCAATATCTGATTGCGCGAGGAGTGAGGTAAGTGGTTGGCCATTAACAGTGCATCGGCTTGGGACCGGAACCATGGTCTCGCCATGAGAACCAAGAGTGAGCGTCTTCACCGCTCCGACCGGGACCGCCAACTTTTCAGCAACGAAGTTGGTGAATCGAGCGGTGTCGAGCATTCCCGCCTGACCCATAACTTGATGGGAAGGAAATCCGGTAGCGATCTGAGTGAGAGCTGTCATCTCATCGAGTGGGTTAGAGACCACAATGATGACCGCCTTCGGTGAGTGCTTTGCAATATTTTCGGCAACACCACGAACAATTCCAGCATTGACGCCGATGAGATCCATGCGTGACATGCCCGGCTTGCGTGGTAGACCCGCTGTAATCACGACAACATCAGAGTTTGCGGTGGCTTCGTAGCCAGCGCCATCGGCAGTTGTCGTTGATCCGATCACCTTTGTCTCGAATCCCTCGATTGAACGAGATTGATTCATATCGAGCGCCAATCCCTCCGCCTTACCATCGAGGATATCGGTCAAGACCACAGTTTCGAAGATGTCATATTCGGCTAACCGAAGCGCTGTTGTTGAACCATAGAATCCAGCACCGACGACAGTGACTTTTCCAGATCTGCTCATGTATTCCTCCGTTGTGGTTGAGAACTATTTAGCGTGGGGCAAGGCAAGTGAGACGACGAGAAGAAGGAGCGAGACCATCGCGGGGATGATCAACTCCACCTTTCGTTTAGCCTCGGTAGTGGTGTACGAGTTGTAAGCGTAAAGGGCACAGCCGATTGCAACAAGAATTCCAGAAGTACGAACCGCGCCAAAGAGCCCAATTGTGACGCCGATAACAACGATCAGGGTGGAGAGTTTGCGCCAGAGTGAGCTGCGACCCTTCAGTGGTGGCAGCTCGGCCAGCGCCGGAAGCGAGAATCGAGGGGTTCTGGCAGACATGGGGCGGAACAGTCCTTACTTGCCCATAGCCGCGCTGGCGGCCATCTCAACGACGTTGGTCAAGAGCATCGCTCGGGTCATTGGCCCAACGCCGCCTGGCATCGGTGCGATGAAGGCAGCGAGCTCGGCGACGCCTGGATGGATATCACCAAGCAATCCAGCATCGGTGCGAGTAATTCCAACATCGAGGACAACCACACCCGGCTTGACCATATTTGGGGTCAAGAGGTGAGCGCTTCCCACTGCAGCGACGATGATATCTGCGCGCTTTGTATGAAAGGCGACATCTTTGGTTGCGGTGTGAGTGATGGTGACGGTGGCATCATCGCCGCGACGTGTGAGCAATAACGAGAGCGGGCGGCCGACAGTCAGACCACGACCCATGATCACAACTTCTGCACCCTTGGTGGAGATGTTGTAACGATGGAGTAACTCTAAAATTCCACGAGGCGTACAAGGAAGTGGCGCTGGCTCGCCAATCACTAACTTTCCTAGGTTGAGCGGGTGCAGGCCATCGGCATCCTTGGCTGGATCGATACTTTCGAGCACCTTGTTTGCGTTGATTCCTCGAGGGAGCGGAAGTTGAACAATATAGCCAGTGCACTCTGGCGAGTTGTTGAGATCACGAATGGCTGCGAGCACATCAGCTTCGCTCGCTGTTGCGGGTAGGTCAACGCGGATCGATGCAATACCTACTTCTGCACAATCTTTATGCTTTCCGCCGACGTACGAGTGTGAACCAGGATCATCGCCAACAAGGACGGTGCCAAGACCTGGCTTGCTCCCCATGAGAGCGACCTGAGCGGCAAGCTCTGCCTTAATTGCTGCGGCAGTTGCCTTACCATCGAGAATTGTTGCGCTCATCGCTCTCCCTTTTATCTAGCATCACGATCGTTGATGAAATGGCCTAACTCTTATTATGCGTGTGAGAAGTGACGGACACCGGTGAAGAAGAGCGCAACGCCCGCGGCCTGAGCTGCGGCGATTACTTCCTCATCACGGATACTGCCACCTGGTTGTACAACGGCGCGAACGCCGGCATCGATCAAGATTTGTAACCCGTCAGCAAATGGGAAGAAGGCATCACTCGCAGCAACGCTACCCGCGGCGCGATCCCCTGCGCGGGTAACCGCCAATCGAGCCGAATCCACGCGGTTTACCTGGCCCATTCCGACTCCGACAGAGGCACCGTGATCTGCCAGCAAGATCGCATTGCTCTTCACTGCACGAACTGCTCGCCAGGCAAATGCAAGATCGCTCAAGGTTTGTGCGGAGACCGGTTCGCCCGCGACTTGCTGCCACGCCCCGGCATCATCGCCGCTTGCATCGATGAGATCGGCGCTCTGCACAAGCAGTCCGCCTGAGATCGGACGAAGCTCAAGGGTTGGGTTGCTGTATGCAGGCAGCGTCAAGATCCGGATCGATGGCTTCTTAGCTAACAGCTCAACTGCGCCAGCCTCATACCCTGGAGCAATAACTACCTCGGTAAAGATCTCAGAGAGCGCTTGCGCCATCGCGAGTGTGACGACTCGATTTGCTGCTACCACTCCGCCAAAGGCAGAGACCGGATCGCAGGCATGCGCCTTGGCGTATGCACCTTCAATGGTGCTATCAATCGCGATGCCGCAGGGATTTGCGTGCTTGATGATCGCAACGCACGGTGAGGTGTGATCATATGCGCTTCGCACAGCCGCATCAGCATCGGTGTAATTGTTAAATGACATCTCTTTGCCATGGAGCTGTTCGGCCTGAGCGATGCCGATCGATGGCGAAGTGGTGGTGCGATACACGCTCGCCGCTTGGTGTGGATTTTCACCGTAACGAAGCGGTGAAATCTCTGACCACGCGAATGCGCGCCATTCTTCACTCACCTCTA
>CAIZGZ010000058.1 GCA_903932695.1 uncultured Actinomycetes bacterium
GGCGTTTATATCTGCGATGAATGTATCGATCTCTGTAACGAGATCATCATCGAGGAGCTCACCGAAACATCACAACTCGGTCTCACCGAAGTTCCTAAGCCACAAGAGATCTACTCGTTCTTAGATCAATACGTTGTTGGCCAAGATCGCGCGAAGAAGTCGCTCTCGGTCGCCGTCTATAACCATTACAAGCGCGTTCAGTCCGGTGAATCAAAGCGGGAAGATTCGATCGAACTCGCCAAATCTAATATTTTGATCTTGGGTCCAACTGGTTGCGGCAAGACTCTGCTCGCGCAAACCCTTGCTCGCATGCTCAACGTTCCTTTTGCTATTGCAGATGCAACCGCTCTCACCGAAGCAGGCTATGTCGGTGAGGATGTCGAAAATATTCTGCTCAAGCTGATCCAAGCTGCGGACTTTGACACCAAGAAAGCAGAGACCGGAATCATCTACATCGATGAGATTGACAAGGTCGCTCGCAAGTCAGAGAACCCATCTATCACCCGCGATGTTTCAGGTGAAGGTGTGCAACAAGCGCTTCTCAAGATTCTTGAGGGCACAGTCGCTTCGGTTCCACCACAAGGCGGTCGTAAGCACCCACATCAAGAATTCCTTCAGATTGATACCACCAACATTCTCTTTATCGTTGGCGGAGCCTTTGCTGGTCTTGAGAAAATTATTGAAGGACGTAAGGGCAAGGCTGGCGTTGGCTTTAATGCAACCCTCCAGAGCCAGGCAGAGCTCGACAAGATCGATATCTTCGGTGAGGTAATGCCAGAGGATCTGCTCAAGTTTGGAATGATCCCTGAGTTCATCGGTCGCCTACCAATTCTTACTAGTGTCGAGAACCTCGATCGCCCAGCACTCATGGAGATTTTGACCGAACCAAAGAATGCGCTTGTGAAGCAGTACCAACGCCTCTTTGATCTCGATGGCGTTGAACTCGAATTCACCCACGAAGCTCTCGAATCAATCGCCGATCTAGCGATCAAGCGCGGTACGGGTGCTCGTGGATTGCGCGCCATTATGGAAGAGACGTTGCTCGCTGTGATGTACGAGGTTCCATCTCGTACCGATATTGAGCGCGTCATCATCACCCCAGAAGCGGTGATGAAGGAGGCCCAGCCAACCTTCGTCAACCGCGGAAGCGGGCCGAAGCGCTCTGGCAAGGGCGAAAAGCGCACCGAAGAGAAGAGCGCGTAACCCCACCCTTTTTTAATCTAGACTGGCGCACTATGAACGAGCGTCCAGAACTTGCTGCAAGCTTCACTCCGGCAGATATAGAGGCACCGCTCTATCAAAAGTGGCTCGATGCCGGTTACTTCACCGCTGATAGCTCATCGGATAAGCCACCGTTCGCAATCGTAATTCCGCCTCCCAATGTGACCGGAAGTCTTCACATCGGTCACGCACTCGATCACACCCTTCAAGATATTTTGGTTCGCATGAAGCGCATGAAGGGCTTTGAAGCTCTCTGGTTGCCAGGCATGGACCACGCCGGAATCGCCACCCAGAACGTTGTCGAAAAGCAGCTCGCTGCCCAAGGACTTACCCGCCATGATCTCGGTCGCGAAAAGTTCCTTGAAAAGGTCTGGGAGTGGAAAGGCGAATCTGGCGGTTCAATCCTCGGCCAGATGAAGCGCTTGGGCGATAGCGTTGATTGGTCACGCGAACGTTTCACGATGGATGCTGGTCTCTCCAAAGCAGTTCTCGAAATTTTTAAGCGTCTCTACGACGCAGAGTTGATCTACCGTGCAGAGCGCATCATTAACTGGTGCCCACGTTGCTTGACCGCACTGTCTGATATCGAAGTCGAGCACTCAGATGTTGCCGGAGAATTCGTCTCGGTCCGTTATGGCGATGGCGATATGCAGATTACGGTTGCGACAACCAGGCCCGAGACGATGCTCGGTGATGGCGCTGTTGCAGTACACCCTGATGATCCTCGTTACGCCCACATGATCGGCAAAGAAGTTCTACTTCCACTTGCTAATCGCATGATTCCGATTATCGCCGATGAATTAGTCGATCCAGAATTTGGTACTGGTGCCGTCAAAGTAACTGGCGCACATGACCCTAATGACTTCACGATGGCTATGCGCCATGGCATCGAAATGCCAATCATTATGAATATCCATGCGGTGATGGAGGGTTCTGGCACTGCCTTCGATGGCATGGATCGCTTCGATGCCCGCGTTGCAGTTGTAGAAGAACTTCGCAAGCAGGGACGAGTCGTCGCTGAAAAGCGTCCATATATGCACTCAGTCGGACATTGCCAACGCTGCGAAACTATCGTTGAACCGCGCCTTTCTAAGCAGTGGTTCGTCAAAGTTGGACCATTAGCCAAAGCTGCCGGAGATGCAGTTCGCGATGGCCGCGTAAAGATTGAGCCAGAAGAATTATCGCCTCGCTACTTTGAGTGGGTCGATGGCATGCACGATTGGTGTATCTCTCGACAACTCTGGTGGGGCCACCGCCTGCCTGTGTATTACGGTCCTAATGATGAAGTAGTTGTCTGTGGTCCAAACGATGTACCGCCAGCTGGTTACACCCAGGATCCAGATGTGCTTGATACCTGGTTCTCTTCTGCCCTATGGCCATTCTCAACTCTAGGCTGGCCCGAGCAGACGCCTGATCTCACCAAGTTCTACCCAACGAGTGTTCTCGTTACCGGTTATGACATCTTGTTCTTCTGGGTAGCTCGCATGATGATGATGGGCTTGTTTGCCATGGATGGCGTTCAACCATTTGGAACTATTGCGCTCCATGGATTGGTCCGCGATCGCTTTGGCAAGAAGATGTCGAAGTCCCGCGGTAACACGGTAGATCCGATTGAATTCATGGATAAGTACGGCTCAGACGCACTTCGCTTTACACTCGCTCGCGGTGCAAACCCTGGCGCAGATCAAGCACTCGCCGAAGAGTGGGTAGCAGGAGCGCGTAACTTCGCAACAAAGCTCTGGAACGCATCTCGTTTTGCGATGATGAACGGCGCTAACGTTGAAGGCGAGCTGCCAGCATTTGAGTCGCTCAACAAGATTGATCAATGGATTCTGACTCGACTCAACGAGACGATCGCGCAAGCGGACGAACTCTTTGAGAAGTATGAGTTTGCAAAGGCCTGCGAACTGATTTATCACTTTGCCTGGGATGACCTCTGTGATTGGTACCTCGAACTCACCAAGTCCACCTTTGCTGGTGATGACTCCACCGCGACTGCGCGCGTACTTGGCCACGTCTTAGATCAATTGTTGCGCCTGCTTCACCCATCGATGCCATTTATCACCGAAGAACTTTGGTGCAATCTGACTGGGGGAGAGACCCTCGTTACTGCGCAGTGGCCGGTAGCTGACCCACAGATGCAGAGCGCTGATGCAATTGCAGCGACCACCACTATTCAAGAGATCATCACCGAGATTCGTCGATTCCGTAACGATCAAGGAATTAAGACATCCGCAAAGATCATCGCCTCATTTAGTGGGTTAGGTGAGCTTGCTGCTTACGAAGATGCAATTCGCTTTATCGTGCGCGCAGAGAAAGCCGACGGTAACTACAGCGCAAAGATTGAAGTCGCTGGCGTTACGGTTGAGTTCGATCTCACCGGCGCGATCGATATCAAGGCAGAGCGCGCCCGCCTCACTAAGGATCTGGCAACTGCTCAGAAAGATCTTGCGACCGCAAAGGTGAAGTTGGAGAACGAGGGCTTCATGGCCAAAGCGCCACTTGAAGTTGTCACCGAGATCCGCGAACGCGCTGCAGCGACCACCGCTGATATTGCGCGTATCGAAGCCGCACTCGCTGCACTTCCACAAGAGTCATGACCACGCCAGAGGATTTCCAAGTTCTCGATCTGATCGAGCAACAATTACTCAAGCGCTGGCCGGAGACAAAACTCGAGCCATCCATGGATCGTATTGCCGCTCTCTGTGATGCACTCGGAAGCCCACAACTCTCTTACCCAACAATTCACATCGCTGGAACAAATGGAAAGACCACGACCGCGCGCATGATCGACTCGCTCTTTCGTGAGTTGGGATACCGCACCGGCCGCTTCACCAGCCCCCACCTTGAGAGCTTTCTCGAGCGAATCTCGATTAATGGCTTGCCAATCCCACCTGAGGGAATGATCGCGACCTATAACGACATCGCCCTTTACTTAGATCTCATTGATAGTCGCCAACCCCACCCGATCTCCTTCTTTGAAGCGATGACCGCACTCGCCTTTGTTGCCTTTGCGGAATTTCCGGTTGATATCGGAATTATCGAAGCGGGAATGGGCGGGGAATGGGATGCGACAAATGTTGTTGCAAGCCAGGTCTCGGTTATTACTCCTATCGGGCTCGATCATATGGAGTATCTCGGCAACACCATTGAAGAGATTGCTCAGACAAAAGCTGGAATCATCAAGCCGGAGTCACATGTAATTTTGGCAGCGCAACCGGTATCGGTTGCCAAAGTTCTAACTACTCGCGTAGTTGAGAAAGCCGCAATTCCGTATCGCGAAGGCGTGGAGTTTTCGGTAGCGCGTCGAGATATCGCAGTCGGTGGTCAGATGCTTACTCTCAATGGAATTCATGGTGAGTACACCGATATCTATCTCCCGCTCTACGGTGCCCACCAAGCGATTAACGCTTCGGTCGCCCTTGCTGCGGTTGAAGCATTTGCCGGTGTGAAGCTGGATGACGAGTTAGTTCGTCGTGCATTCGCGGCGGTAGATTCACCAGGTCGACTCGAAGTTTTGCATCGCGACCCAACAGTGATTGTCGATGCTGCTCATAATCCGCATGGCGCAGCTGCGCTAGCCCATACGCTCAAAAATGAGTTTGATTTCGAATCCATCTTTGGCATCGTCGCGATTTTGGGTGACAAGGATGTGGATGGACTGCTTCGTAATTTAGAGCCAGTCATCGATCGACTCGTAGTAACTCAGAACTACTCCGAACGAGCAATGCCGGTAGATCTCCTTTACGAAAAGGCGATCGCAATCTTTGGTGTAGATCGCGTCTACAAGGAGTCCGAACTCCAGAGCGCGATTACCTATGCCATGGAGCAATGCACGTTGATCAATCAAGTGAGTGAAGGCATCTCTGCCGTCGTTGTGACTGGCTCGGTTGTGACAGCAGGACAGACTCGTACAATTGTGCGAAAGATCGCTGGGTATGAATCGGAGTTTGATACAGAATGAGAGTTCTAGGTTCAGCAGTACTTCTCTTTGAAGCCATGATTATGGGCTTTGCGCTCTTGCTTGCCATGGATCACCACGGCACTCTCGCTTTGAGCTTGGGCGGCGCGCTTGCGCTGGCGATCCTTCTCACCCCAGGGTTACTTAAATCCAATACTGGTAGATATCTGGGAACTCTGTGGCAGATCCTCATGATCGCTTACGGGGTGGTCGTTCCGGCTATGTACTTCGTGGGAGCGCTCTTCGCACTCCTCTGGGGTTGTGCACTCCACTTTGGCCGCAAGGCCGAGGCGATTCGGGCTGCGAATATTGCGGCTCAGTCTAAATAGCGCCAATTCGACCCGAATTCTTTAATTAAGGATGGGCTAATACACTTAGCCTCATGGAACAAACCCTGGTCTTGATTAAGCCTGATGGCGTACGCCGTAATTTGATCGGCGAGATCATCGCTCGCATTGAGAAGAAGAGCTATCGCGTCGTAGGCCTCAAGATGATGGATGCTGATCTCGAAATTCTTGGCAAGCATTATGCCGAGCACGAAGGCAAGCCATTCTACGAACCGCTCCTTGAATTTATGATGTCTGGCCCAATCGTTGCATTGGTAGTCGAAGGACATCGCGTGATCGAAGGTTTCCGTAAAGTCGCAGGAACCACAGATCCAACGACAGCAGAGCTCGGAACCATCCGTGGTGATCTCGGCGCAGATCAAGGAACTCGAGTCGTTCAAAATTTGGTTCACGGTTCAGACTCACCAGAGTCGGCTACCCGCGAAATTTCAATCTTTTTCCCTGAACTCACTTCCCGGAGGTAAGACGATGCCAAGCCTATTTAATAACAGCGGCAATAAAGAGAAGAAGCAGACTCGCATGTCCTTTATCGGACGCGACATGGCTGTCGATCTCGGTACCGCTAACACTCTCGTCTATGTGCGAGGCCGTGGCATTGTGTTGAACGAGCCATCAGTCGTAGCTGTTAATCAAGACACCGGGGCAATCTTGGCTGTTGGTATTGAAGCAAAGCGCATGATCGGTCGTACCCCAGGCAACATCGTTGCAATTCGTCCACTCAAAGATGGCGTGATCGCCGACTTCGATACAACAGAGCGCATGCTTCGTTACTTCATTCAAAAAGTGCACCGTCGTCGTTACTTGGCAAAGCCACGTATCGTGGTCTGCGTGCCATCAGGTATCACCGGTGTTGAACAGCGCGCAGTGAAAGATGCTGGTTACGCCGCTGGTGCTCGCAAGGTCTACATCATTGAAGAGCCAATGGCTGCTGCGATCGGTGCTGGACTTCCGATCCACGAACCAACCGGCAACATGGTGGTTGATATCGGTGGCGGAACAACCGAAGTCGCAGTTATCTCACTCGGTGGAATTGTTACGGCGCTTTCGATCCGTGTTGGTGGAGATGAACTCGATCAAGCGATTATCGACTGGGTTAAGCGTGAATACTCGCTCTTGCTGGGTGAGCGCACCGCAGAAGAGATCAAGATGGCGATCGGCTCGGCTTATCGCCTACCTGGCGAACCAGATGCAGAAATTCGTGGTCGCGATCTAGCCACTGGCCTACCAAAGACAATCCTCGTCTCGGCTGAAGATATTCGTAAGGCGCTCGAAGAGCCGGTCAATCAGATCGTTAATGCCGTGAAATCAACGCTCGATAAGACCCCACCTGAGCTTGCGAGCGATCTGATGGATCGTGGCATCGTGCTCACTGGCGGCGGCGCAATGCTCCGTGGTCTTGATGAGCGCCTTCGCGTAGAGACCGGAATGCCGGTTCATATCTGTGAGCGTCCGCTCCAAGCGGTTGCCGAAGGTTCCGGTAAGTGCGTAGAAGAGTTCGAAGCGCTCGAGAAGGTTTTGATCTCCGAACCACGCCGCTAAGGCACGTAACACAATTCATCAACGTATGCGTTAAGAGTTAAGAAGAGGGATACCTGTGGCAAGAGGAAGCAATAATCGTTCGCGACTTTTGCTCATTATTCTCTTGGTGACATCCCTCTTCCTTATTACTCTCGATCTGCGCGGAGTCAGCCTTACAAAAGGTTCGCGCTCAGTTACTCAGACAACGCTTGCGCCGATTCAACGAACCGTTTCCGATATCTTCTCGCCGGTTGGTCGATTCTTTAGCAATGTAAAGAATTTCGGAAAGACCAAGGCCGAACTTACGCAGGTAGAAGCCGAGAACAAGCAATTGCTGGCCGCGCTAGCGATTGATGCCAACACCAAAGGCGAGCTCAAGCAGCTCAAGAGCGTTTTGGATTTGGCTGGTCGGGGGAGTTACAAAGTTGTTGCTGCTCGCGTTATTGGGCGAGGATCTGCCGCGACTTTCTCTCAAACAATTACTCTCGATCAAGGCAGCGCCTCGGGTATCCGCAGAGATATGAGCGTTATCTCCGCCAATGGTTTAGTTGGGCTAGTGAAAAGCGTTACTGGCTCTACCTCAATTGTTCAGTTGATTAGCGATCCAAATTTCAAGGTCGGTGTGCAAATTGCTCGAAGTCAGAGCATCGGTATCTTGCAAGGCCAGGGAACGAATACCTATTCATTAGAACTGCTTGATCCCGCTGGCACGATTGTGGTCGGCGATAAGTTGCTGACAAATGGCAGCGATGGCAACCATCCCTTTGTACCTGGTGTTCCAGTTGGGCAAGTCACCTGGGTAGACCACACCACATCCACACTGACCCAGACTGGTGATGTAAAGACGTACGCGAATCTGCAAGATCTTGGAATCGTTGCAGTTATTCTCAGCGCACCC
>CAIZGZ010000059.1 GCA_903932695.1 uncultured Actinomycetes bacterium
GGCTGGAACCCAGCTGATCCAAAGAGCGGCGTCTTCGTAGGCGACTTCTCAAGCCAGAACAAGGCTCTTCAGATCTCAAAGAACTTCGAGCAACAAGGCGCAGATGTCATCTTCCCAGTTGCTGGTGGACTTGAGCTCGCAACAGCTCAGAACTCAGCAGCATCAAAGAAGTCAGTCGTCATCGGCGTTGACTCAGATGCATTCGGTCAATACTCAAACCTCGGCAAGGTATTCCTTAACTCTGCCCTCAAGGGTGTTGGCGCATCAGTCGCTGCAGTCATCAAGGATCAAGCTGCTGGCAAGTTCAGCAACGTTCAATATGTCGGAACACTTGCGAATGGCGGAACCGGTCTTGCTGGTTACCACTCACTCGCTTCAAAGGTTCCAGGCGCATTGCAGAACGCTGTTCGTGCACTTGGCAAGGCAATCGCTGCGGGCACAGTTTCAACAAACTAAGCACGAGATTGCGTAATACGTAAGTCAGAGGCCGAGAGAGTGAAAATTCACTCTCTCGGCTTTTTTAAATACTCCTCATAAGAAATCCTTAGAAAGAGGCCTCGGTGTCACTTGAACTTCGCGGGATCACCAAACGATTTGGTGCGCTCGTCGCAAACGATGCGATCGATCTCAAAGTTGAGCGTGGTGAGATCCATGCAATCTTGGGCGAAAACGGTGCTGGAAAATCCACCTTGATGAATATTGTCTACGGCCTTTTGACCGCCGATTCCGGCGAGATACTCGTCGATGGCAAAGTTCAAGATATTAGAGAGCCAAGCGATGCACTCGCAGCCGGTATCGGCATGGTGCATCAACACTTTATGTTGGTTCCAGTCTTTACCGTGGCAGAGAACATCGTCCTTGGCCACGAGAAATCTAAGCGCAACGGCACGCTCGATCTCGACACCGCTCGCGCTGAGATCAAGAGAGTCTCCGATGAGTTTGGCTTTGAAGTAGATCCCGATGCAATTATCGAAGAGTTGCCGGTTGGAGTGCAGCAGCGCGTTGAGATTATCCGCGCTTTGATCTACGACGCACGAGTTCTCATTCTGGATGAGCCAACTGCGGTACTCACTCCGCAAGAGACCGACGAGCTCCTCAAGATTATGCAGAAGCTTGCTGATCGCGGCACTTCAATTATTTTTATTACTCACAAGCTCCGCGAAGTGAAGATCGCCGCGGATAAAATTACGATCATCCGCCGAGGCAAGGTTGTCGGCACCGCCGAACCTTCTGCCTCCCAGGATGAACTCGCCTCCCTCATGGTTGGCCGCCCAGTCATTCTTAATCCTGATAAAGCTCCTCACACCATCGGAGATGTCATTCTCGCAGTGAAGGATGTCGTCATCAAGGATCCAACCGGTCGCGCAATCGTCAAGGATGTCAGTTTTGAGGTACGTGCAGGTGAAGTACTCGCAATCGCTGGCGTCCAAGGCAATGGTCAATCTGAATTGGCTCAAGCGATGATTAATCTCGAAGAGCATATCGAGGGTTCAATCAAACTTGGCGACGATGAGATTGTCGGCAAAAGCGTCAAGCACGCGCTTGCCGACGGAATTGCCTTCGTTCCAGAATCACGTGAACTCGATGGCATTATCGCTAGTTTCTCGATCGCCGAGAATTTCATCCTCGATCGTCACGATCTCGCTCCATACGCAAAGGGAATAAGCATGTTCCCCAAGGTGGTCGAATCACAAGCGCTTAAGGATGCCGCAGAGTTCGATGTCCGGCTCCAATCGGTCAACGATCCAATCTCATCGCTCTCCGGTGGAAATAAGCAGAAGGTTGTCTTGGCTCGCGAGCTCTCTCGTCCGGTGCGCTTGATCGTCGCTTCGCAACCCACCCGCGGACTCGATGTTGGTTCAATCGAATTCGTCCATGAGCGAATCCTTGCTGAACGCGATCAAGGACGTGCTGTTCTGCTCTTTAGTACCGAGTTGGATGAAGTGTTGGCGCTGGCAGATCGCATCGCGGTCATGTACAGAGGAGAGATCTTGGCAATTGTTCCAAGTACCGTTTCTGCTCAAGAGTTAGGTCTACTGATGGCAGGTGTCACTAATGGCTAAAGTAAAGAACTCCTCATTCTCGCTTCGCTCTCTGGTGCTTCCTGCACTTGCATTTGTACTCTCCATGTTTATCGGTGGACTCTTTATCGCGCTCTCCGATTCAAACGTCTTGCATAAGGCGAGCCACCCGCTCGCTTTCATTAAGGCCGCCGCCGCTTCCGCTGGCAACGCCTATCTAGCGCTCTTTCAGGGTTCGGTCTTCGACCCAGGCTTAGCTAAACCGCATCAGTGGTACCTCACTCTTGGACCACTATCGGAAACACTAGTTGGCGCAGCTCCCCTGATCTTGGCCGGTCTTTCTGTTGCACTCGCCTTTCGCGCCGGACTATTTAATATCGGTGCGCAAGGGCAGTTCATCTTTGGCGCAATCGGTGCCTCATACGTTGGTTTCCATTTCCACCTTCCTATTGGAATTCACCTCCTACTCGCGGCGCTTGCCGGAATGGTGCTCGGAAGTCTCTACGGCGGAATGGTTGGACTTCTCAAAGCCCGAACTGGTGCGCACGAAGTCATCGTCACAATCATGCTCAACTACATCGCGCTCTACTTCCTCGAGTGGTTACTTGGCACTACTGCATTCTTGATGCCTGGACGTAACGATCCAATCGCTCCGCCAGTTGCCAATTCGGCCCGCTTGCCGTTGCTTGCCGGACATAACTTTCGCGTGAACGCCGGCATTCTGGTTGCCCTAGCAGCAGCCGTATTTGTCTGGTGGTTACTCAATCGCAGCA
>CAIZGZ010000060.1 GCA_903932695.1 uncultured Actinomycetes bacterium
CTCATCTGGCATCAACCACCTCACCAAGCTTGAGGCTATGTCCGGTTATGCCAAGTACAAGAAGTTGCCTTTGGCAAAGCTAGGCGTCATCGTCAGCGGACTCATGATGATCGCTGGATCGCTTTCAATCATTTTCGGCTACTACGTAGATCTCGGCGCACTCCTTCTCGCAGTTTTCCTTCTTGTCGCAACCGTCATCTTCCACGGCTTCTGGTCTGAGACTGATGCAACAGCCAAGATGAACGAGACCATCAATTTCTTCAAGGGAATCTCACTTGCCGGCGCATCTGTCATCATCTACGGATACGTTCACTACATCGCACAGCTTGAGAAGGCATCAACCACATTGATCACCGGCCTCCAAGCAAATCCTGCTTCAGCTCCACTCGTTCCATACGTTAAGCCATTGGGTGTTGGAATCACACAGGGCTTTGGTTGGGTTATCTCAAAGGGCCACATCGCTCTCTGGAAGTAACACTCCAACTCCAGAAGTGAAAAAAGCCCCGGAGATTTTCTCCGGGGCTTTTTCTTTGAGTGTTGTGAGAGCTATTTAAGTGAACCAGCCAGCGCAATATTGACTACGGTCAGACCGAGCAAAGTCCACCAATTTCCGCGGGAGAGTGACTCCTTCTTCTCATTGGTAAATGCGAGATAGAGAATGACGAGCAAGAAGACGAGCTTGACGAAGATAGTGCCCATATTGAGAACGCCGTAGTGGATCGGGTCGCTCTTATGGAGCGAAGGATGGATCGCGACCATCACGATTCCAGCAACGAGGGCGGTCAGACCCGAATGGAGGAAGCCCTTGGGGACTCGCTTAACCTCTTTGCCGGCTTGGGTAAGGAGCAAGATCACCATGGCGGCAACCGAAAGAATGTGAATCACAATAAAGATGCCTTGAGTCAGTTTCATGGCGAAAGTCTAATGAGTGCTGCGGGAATTAATCGATATGTCTGGCGCAGATTGTCTGGCCATCTGGGCCGACGACCATGTGCGAGCAGGCCACATTGAGCGCATCAAAGGCCTTATCGCCAAAGTGGGTTCGATAGGCGAGTGCGAGCAGGACCCGGATATTGGTATCGCCATCGCTGGTGATACCAAAGGCTTTGGCTGAGCGACTCACGGTATTTTCGACCACTTTTTCGGTATGGGCGGTCTCTCGAGCGATGGCAACATTTGATTTGCCTTGACAGACGAGTTCGAGCACGAGGTGCTCAAACGGAGTGAGCTCTCGATGCATGATCGTGACGTCAGTTGCCATGCAACGATTTTAACAGGGGTTGGGTGCTGGCACTCAAAGCATGCATAGAAAATTCCGGAGAGTGCTGGCACCTTCCGAGCGGCGGATTCACGATGGCGGCGGCGCCTACTCTCAACGTATGGGTATTTTTTCGCACTTTATGAACCTACACGCCGTCTATCTCAAGTGGGGATGGCTGCAAATTTCGGTGAGCAATCTCCTGATTATTCTCGGAATGCTCACCCTCTTTGTGCTCGCCATGGTGATGCCCTTTCCAAAAGACCATCACAGTGAGGAGTCCGAGAAGTGAGTAAAGAGAGTAAGCCTCAATCTCAACCAGCAATGATGTGGACTACCCGGTTACGAAATGGCTGGCAGAAAAATTTGCCGATTGAGAAGTTGTTACCGGACAAACAACCCGCATATGTAGCTTCTTGGATCTATATGTTTGGTGTCGCAACTCTTGCCGCTCTCGCAGTGATCATCGTTTCAGGTGTGGTCTTAGCTTTTGAAGGTCCAAGTTGGTATCACGCATCAAAGATCGGACACTTCATCAATAGCATCCACTTTTGGAGCGTCCAACTCTTCTTTGTCTTCATGGTCATTCACCTCTGGGGCAAATTCTGGATGGCGGCATGGCGCGGTAAGCGCACTCTCACCTGGATCACCGGTGTCGTCGCATTTCTTGCATCTATCGGTACCGCATTTACCGGATACCTGGTCCAGACCAACTTCGACTCTCAGTGGATCTCTTATGAAGCCAAGGATGGATTTAACTCCGTAGGCATTGGAGCGTGGTTTAACGTGACCAATCTTGGCCAGATGCTCTTACTCCACGTTGCTTTCTTGCCACTTGTTCTTGGTGTCATCACCGTCCTTCACGTGTTGATGGTCAGAGCAAAAGGTGTCGTACCTCCGATCGATGCATTTAAGAACGAGTTAGGGGAGAAGTAGATGACTACTCTGCACGAACTTGAGGCGCGGCCATGGGAAGGCCGTAAGCGAAACTATGACTTTATTAAAGAGGGTGTCGTTGCCGTTCTCCTCATAGGATTTTTGGCCGTTGCGCTCTCTATTTTCTTTGGCTCGCCCGACGATCAACAGATCACCTTTAAGAAATGGGCGATAGCCGCTCCGGCTGACTTTTACTCAACCACAATTACAGAACTCGATGGCTCGAGCGGAACCGGTGGGTATGGGCCGCCTTATAACCATGCCTCATCCGGCGTGAACCTCGGCCCGATCTTCCCGGCAAAGATCTTCGGTGTCTCGCATCCGATCGATACCGTCAATGATTTCGTGATCTCACCTCTCCTAACTCAGAACAACTCACCGGAGGTCGAACAAGCACTTGCCACGTGGAGTTCTGCGCCACAAGCTTCGCAAACTGCGTGGGCGAGCAGTTATGACGCTGCGCTGACGAAGGCAAATGGAGTTGCTGCAAAAGTATCGGTCGGAAATTATGGACCGGTACCGGTCCTAGCAAAAGCACTTTTAGGGATGGCGCAGAGTGGTGCGCTCGATGGTGCCCTGCTTTCACAAGGTAATTACTTCCAGATGAATAGCACCAAACAGACCTTATTTCTTGGAGATGGCAACTACCTTCAAGCCCAGAGCACTGCCGCCAATTTGCAGGGAAATACGTGGGGCATGATGAATGAAACCGGAAGGTATCCGGGCCAAGCTTGGCTCTGGCTCTACTCCTTCTGGTATCAAATCCCGCCGTTTAATAACGGTGATAACCATCCATTTGGCGCAAATGCCGATGCCTACGTGATGGCGATTATGGGGCTATTTTCGGTCACCTTAATCTGCATTCCATTTATCCCAGGTCTGCGCTCGCTGCCAAGGCTGGTGCCGATTCATCGCTTGATCTGGCGTCAATATTATCGAGAAGAGAATTTGTAGCCCGATCGCTAAAGTGGGGATATGGCTATCTCAATTCGCACACGGATGGCCAATAGATTTCGTCAGATCGTTTCGGGAAGCCCTGATGGCCGCCCTGATTGGGTCAAGCTGATCGCAGCTGGTTCCGGCCCAGGGCTCTTTGGTCCCGAGAGTGCTGTGTGGCAAGTCCACGGTTGCATTGCAACGTTAGTCGGTGGTGTTCGAGCGCTGCTCTTACAAGCGATGCATCCAGCTGCTTTGACTGGCGTGAGTCAGCACTCTCGATACGAGAGCGATCCACTCGGCCGATTAGCTGGCACCGCTCGTTGGTTAACGATTACCACCTTCGGTTCACACGAAGCGATCGCTAAAGAAGCTGCCAGAGTCAATGCGATGCATTCGAAGGTTTCGGGAAGCTTTGATGCAAAGGATGGATCGGCGCGGACGTATCGAGCGAGCGATCCTCGATACCTGCTCTGGGTGCACTGTGCATTTACCGACTCTTTTCTTCGCTCACACCTGGCCTATGGATTTGCGATCGATAAAGGCGCAGATGAATATGTTCGCGAGTGGAGTCAGAGCGCTACTGGGCTTGGTCTGGTAGGCGCACCACAATCGGTCGCAGAGCTCGACGCAACGATGGCTGAATTCATGCGAGATGATTTAGGAACTCGTGAGCAGACGCACGACGTTGTGAAATTTATCTTGAAACCTCCGCTTGGCTTCGGTCCGCTGCTCTTCTACAAAGTATTAGTCAATGGTGCGATCTTCACCTTGAGCAAAGAAGAGCGCGAGATCCTAGGTCTCAAGCCGGTGAGCCGATTCTGGCATTGGGCCTGCGCTAAGGCGCTTCACCTGCTGAGCTGGACGCTTGGGGGAGAGTCGCCAAGTCAAGAAGTTGCACGCGAACGAATCGCACGCACTGCCCCAAACGCATAACTCATTCGCTTAATGGTGAATGAGTTTTAGGCTGAGTAGAAGCGACCTAAGAACTCAGTTTTAAAATCGTAGAAGCTACCGTCGATAATCGAAGCTCTCATACGTTCAACCAACCGTACGATGTAGCGCTCATTGTGAATGGTGGCGAGAGTTGCAGCCGACATCTCCTTCGCGCGGAATAAATGGCTGACATACGCGGCTGTGTAATTTGCACAGGTGTAACAATCGCAATTTGCATCAATCGGCGAGAAGTCACGCGCATACCGAGTATTGGTGAGATTGACACGACCGCTGTCGGTGAAGACCGCACTGGTGCGCGCCTGGCGGGATGGTGCGACGCAGTCGAATGTGTCTGCGCCATTTTCTACGCCAACAAAGAGATCATCGGGCTCACCGATACCCAGAAGATGTCGTGGCTTATTGCGAGGAAGCTCCTCACACATCCAGCCAACGATCGTTCCGAGTTCGGCCTTGTCGAGAGCTCCACCTAGCCCAAAGCCATCAAAGGTGATGCCATCTTCATCGAGGCCAGCTAAATCTTTGGCAGCTTTTCGACGGAGGTCTTCATATTGCGCGCCTTGCAAGACACCGAAGAGTGCTTGGTAAGGGCGGTGGGACCGCGCCTCTGTCAGGCGGCCGTGCTCCACTAAGCAGCGCTTGGCCCAGAGTCTGGTGCGTTCGAGTGAGCGCTCTTGATAGCTACGGGTGTTGTGCAGCGTGGTGCATTCATCAAAGGCGAAGATGATGTCCGCACCTAGTTGGTGTTGGACCTGCATCGATACTTCAGGGGTGAACCGGTGCATCGAGCCATCGAGGTGAGATTTAAAGGTAACGCCATCATCATCGACGTGGGCGAGGCGATCTTTGCCTTCAGCGATCACCTCATCTGAGCGAAAGGTCTGGGTATCCATGGCGATCACCTTTTTAAAGCCAACGCCAAGGGAGAGCACCTGGAAACCACCGCTATCGGTAAAGGTAGGTCCGGCCCAGTTCATAAAGGAGCCAACACCACCCGCCTCGTCGACGATCTCCGGTCCTGGCTGGAGATAGAGGTGGTAGGCATTGGCCAAGATCGCTTGTGCGCCTAAATCCTTCATAGATTCGGGCAAAACGGACTTTACCGTCGCTTTTGTGCCTACTGGAATGAAGGCAGGGGTCTGGATAACGCCGTGAGGGGTCGAAATCTGACCGGCTCGACCGAGGGCTGGACCCGATGAGCCTGCGCTCGCGAGCGTGGCCTGCTCCGTAAAGCTAAAAGCGGGGGAGTTCATGGGGTAACTCTAACGGCTGGGAGAGCCAACCGAGCGGGTCCGGAGGGGGGGGCTACTGCGTGGGGGGATTGTCAAGAATGCGACAAATGGTGCAAGATGACACCACTTGTTAACCCTCAGGTCACCAATTGTTCGCCACCTCTGCTCGTTTCGAAAGGGCAGAGCGGTCAGCCATTTGTGACTCTGCCAACAAAGGAGAACAGATGAAGGCACGTTTCAATACGCGCTCAGCAGTCGCTCTCGCCTCAGCGGTTGCGCTTGCAGCTGTCGGTGCGCTTGCGGCCCCAGCGAATGCAGCAACACGCGACACTGCAATCGTTGTTGAGTCGAATACATTCACATCATTTAACGGTTCAACACCGAACAACAACATCGTTATCAACCAGGATGTTTCTTACCTCACAAACTCACCATTCTGGTACTACGACGACAAGCTCAACATCACACCTAACACCGTTCTTGGTTCATACAAGATCACAAAGAACGTTGCTGGTGACTTTGAAGTTACATACACAGTTAACCCAGGCAAGGTCTGGTCAGATGGCGTTCCAGTAACAGCTATCGATCTTCTTCCTTACCACCTCGAGGCAAGCAGTGCTTACTTCAAGAAGGCTGGCCTTCCTGATCCAAACACAGCAGATGCTCCAACATGGCAGGGCTTGAACTACGGCGGCGTCTACGATCAATACATCGTCGGCCTTCCATCAGTCAGCGCTGACCACATGAGTGCAACATTCAAGTACAGCACAGCTATTCCAGATCCAATCTTGAACGGACCTTCTGGCGTAACTCCTGCTCACGTTCTTGAGTTGCTCGCTTCAGGTTCAAAGGCACTTCCAACAGTTGCTGCCGGTACTGCTGCGTCAAACAAGTTCTTGTCTGACTTCAACTCATACAACACCGCTTCGATCAAGGCAATGGGTGCTGCATTTAACACCGGCTTTGACACAACAACATTCAACAGCTCAAGCAATCCATTGATCGCTGTTGGTAACGGTGCATATGTAGTTCAGTCAATCGACTCAAACCAGATCAAGCTTGTTGCGAACCCTAAGTACAACTCAGGTCCAGCACTATCTGGCATCACAACGATGGTCATCAAGCAGGGTATCGCCGATGGTTCACCATCAGCTCAGGCTCTTGCAAACAAGGACATCGATGTTTACCAGGGTCAACCAACAGCTGACACAGTGGCTCAACTCCACGCAATCAGCGGTGTAAACGTCACAACAACTCCTTCACTTGCTTACGAGCACATTGAGTTGCGCGTGGCTTCATCAGATGGAACTCCTTACACAGGCCCATTCGCAATGTCAGGTGGACAGAAG
>CAIZGZ010000061.1 GCA_903932695.1 uncultured Actinomycetes bacterium
GCTCTAATTTGGCCAGACACGCCCGGGGTGGCACAATTGGCCACCTGTGCAAAGGGCCCTCTACCCCTTACACAACCCATCCAATATGGATCGCTCCAAGCACCTCGCTCCCACTGAGGTCGTTTGAAGTGAGCCGAATCATTCAAGGAGAAACCACACACGTGGCCGTAAAAATTAAGTTGATGCGTCTTGGCAAGATCCGTACCCCTCACTACCGCATCGTTGTTGCAGATGCTCGCACCGCTCGCGATAGCCGTGCTATCGAAGAGATCGGTCGCTATAACCCAAACTCAGAGCCATCATTTATTCAGATCAATGGTGAGCGTGCTGCGTACTGGCTCGGCGTTGGTGCACAACCAACTGAAGCTGTAGAGGCTCTACTCAAAATTACAGGTGACTGGCAGAAGTTCAAGGGTCTTCCTGGAACAGAAGGCACACTCCGTGTTGCTGCTCCAAAGCCTGAGAAGCGTCTTGCTTACGAAGCTGCTGTTAAAGAAGCGATGAATGAGCCAGCTGATGGCGCAACCACCGCAAAGAAGAAGGCTGCCGACAAGTTGGCTGCCAAGAACGCTCCAGCCGTTGAAGAAGTAAAGGAAGCGGTCGAGGAGATCGTTACTGAGGCTGTTGCAGAAGCTGTCGTTGAAGAGGCTGTTGCAGAAGCGACTGCAGAAGTTGTTGCAGAAGCAGAAGCTGCTACCGAAGAGGCTGCTGAATAACCATGATTGATGAGGCTCTCGAGCATCTCGTTAAGGGAATCGTTGATAACCCTGAAGAGGTTGTTATCACCGAGAAGACCCACCGTCGTGGCACCACCCTCGAAGTTCGTGTTCACCCAGAAGATATTGGCAAGGTCATTGGTCGTAACGGGCGCACTGCGCGTGCGTTACGTACCGTGATCAGCGCCATTGCTGGTCGTTCAGTTCGCGTCGATCTTATCGAGGCTGACGAGGCTCGCTAAAAGTGTTGCTCGTGGTCGGCCGAATTGGTCGAGCTCACGGTGTGCATGGCGAAGCCACCATCGAAATTCGCACGGATCTGCCAGAAGAGCGTTTCTACATTGGCGCACAACTTATGACAGATCCTGCGGCTCGTGGCCCACTCACTATTGAAAAAATCCGTGATAACAACGGAATCATGCTTCTGAAATTCAAAGAAGCAGATGATCGAAACGCGATTGAAAAACTTCGTGACACTCTCCTTCTTGCCGAAATTGATATGGAGCACGAGGCGCAATTTGAAGATGAGTATCACGTTCAACAACTCATTGGTTGTGCGATCGTCGATACCGAGGATCAAGTACTTGGCACCCTCACCGATGTCCTCAACCTTCCTGGCCAAGATGTTTTGGCGATAGCAACTCCTCGTGGTGAAGTACTTGTGCCCTTTGTTCTTGAGTTCGTACCTACCATCGATATTGAGGCAAAGCGGGTCGTGATTACACCTCCTGCGGGTCTCTTTGAGTTGCTCGACACCGCTAGCGAAACACCTGATGATGAATAACCCACCACTACACGTCGATGTCATCACAATTTTTCCAGCCTACTTCGAGCCGCTTCAACTCTCGTTGATTGGCAAAGCGCTCGATAAATCATTAGTCACCATCGATATCCACGACCTCCGCGATCAAGCTACCGGGGTGCATAAGAGCGTCGATGACACTCCATACGGTGGCGGCGCAGGAATGGTGATGTCTGCAGTCCCGTGGGGAGCGGCGATTGATCAGGTGATCGATGCCCACCCCGGCGTCGTCCACGATCTCATTGTTCTTACGCCCGCAGGCGAGAAGCTCACGCAAGCAAAGGCGCACGAGTTCTCAACGCTCTCACACCTGATCTTTGCGTGTGGTCGTTACGAAGGTATCGATCACCGAGTGACCGAGTTCTATCAATCGCAGCCTCAGGTCAGAGTCCACGAACTTTCGATCGGCGACTACGTGCTTAACGGCGGAGAAGTCGCTACTTTGGTGACTCTCGAAGCGCTCATTCGACTGATCCCAGGTGTGCTGGGTAACCCGGAATCGCTCGTAGAAGAGTCTCACTCAATTGCTGCCTCCGATGAGGGAGCGCCAGATTTGCTCGAGTACCCTAATTACACCAAGCCACCAGAATGGCGTGGTTTAGCGGTGCCAGAAGTACTTTTATCCGGAAACCATGCAGTAATAAAGGGCTGGCGCTCACAAGCTGCGCTTACCCGAAGCAAAAAGATTGCGGGTCAGACTGGCGAGTAACTAGACCCCTAGGGGTACGGTTATCGCATCAGCAAGCACATCAGAAATCTCCGTAAGTCGAAAGGTTCTCACATGGCAGAGTTCGATTCAGCCGCGATCCAGACACGTTTAATTCGTGATTTGGAGCCAGCTGTCGCTAAAGAGATCGAACGCCACCTTTCGATGACCAAAGATTGGTATCCGCACGAATATGTCCCATGGTCTGAGGGACGCAATTTTCCTGGCGCGCTCAACGGTGATGCCTGGGAAGCAAAGGATTCAAAGCTCACTGCAGTGGCGCAAGATTCACTCGTCCTTAACCTTCTAACCGAAGATAATCTTCCGAGTTACCACACCGAAATTACTCTCTCTACCGCTCGCGATGGTGCATGGAATACCTGGCTCAATCGCTGGACCGCGGAAGAAGCCCGTCACAGCATCGTGCTTCGCGATTACCTCATGGCTACCCGTGGCGTGGATCCCAACGAACTCGAAGATTTGCGTATGGCACATATGTCGGTCGGTTACGAGACACCATACGAGAACGACATGCTGCACACGATTGCGTATGTAACATTCCAAGAACTTGCTACACGTATCTCACACCGCAACACCGGTCGAATTTCCAACGATGCAATCTGCGAAGGAATGTTGGCGCGCGTTGCACTCGATGAGAACCTTCACATGCTCTTCTACCGCAATCTGATTGCCCAGGCTCTGATCCTTGAGCCAAATGCAGCAATGCGCGCAATTACCGATGTGGTCACAAACTTTCAGATGCCGGGTGCCGGTATGCCGGGTTGGGGTCGTAAGTCGGTGCAGATCGCATTGGCCGGCATTTATGATCTTAAGCTGCACCTTGAAGATGTGGTCTGGCCGGTGCTTCGTGCTTGGGGAATCTTTGATATGACCACTCTGAGTGGCGATGGAGCTGCGGCACGCGATGAACTTGGAAAGTTCCTTGAGGTAATGGGCGCAGATGTTGCAACCTTTACCGAGAAGCGCGAACACCATTTCGAGCGCCTCATCCTTCGTGGCCAGGAGCCGCTGCGTCTGCTCTAGTCGTCGCGCTTCAAACGGGTAGGACTGGATTTCCTGCCTAACGCTCGAACTTCCTGAACCTTGCGGGAATAATTTCGACACGCCGACTGTTCATTAGGTAGAACAAGGGGTTATACGACAGTATCCGCCCCGTTGGGGATAATCCTCATTGATTACGTTCTACTTTTTAGAAGGAGGTGCACCATGGCAACCGATTACGACACACCCAGAAAGACCGATGAAGAGTTACACGAAGAGTCCCTCGAAGAGCTCAAAGCTCGACGCGCGGATGCTCAATCCGGTCAGGTTGATATCGATGAAGAAGAAGCTGCGGAGAGCCTAGAGCTTCCAGGTGCAGATCTATCAGGCGAAGAGCTAACGGTCCGTGTAGTTCCTAAGCAGACCGATGAGTTCACCTGTTCTCGTTGTTTCTTAGTCCATCACTCGTCGCAACTTGCTCGCGGTGAAGGTGTAAAGGCAGTCTGTAAGGATTGCGAATAACTCTTTAGCAGTTGAATTAGCTTGAAAGCGCATCAGCAAGCTGGTGCGCTTTTTTGCTGCTTACCAGCCAATACGGTGTCGGATCCTCGGGATCATTGATCTCGATCTTGACGCCAGTTGAGATCCAGAAACGGATTGCGAGGTATGCCGCAGGATTAGCACGCGGACCTCGAGCCTGGCCCATCGCCTTTGCATCGAGAGGTGTGGTGCGAGTGATGAATTGATGCGAGATCGTAGCCGCACCAACGTGCAGCGTAAGGCCATCATCCTTAATCAACAGGGGAGTGCTCTGTGAAAGGATGAGCAGCCCTAAAAATTGAATAAGAGCAGAGAGGATCGCCCAACTATTTCCGAGCGCCGCCCAGAAAGCTAACGAGAGCGATCCGCTAAGAAAGAGGAGAAAGAGCCAGAGCCAGATCGGCCAAGCCACGCGCTCTTTGAACTGCTCTGTCATGGGTGACACTTTACTGATTAATTCCCGCTAACACCGCCCAAGTGATCGGGTTGCCACTAGCATCCGACCATGGAAGTTCTTGTAAAACGCCTCTATCCCGATATCCCACTCCCTAAGTACGGTAAACACGGAGATGCTGGTGCGGATATCACCACCCGAATTGACTTCACCTTGAAACCTGGTGAGCGCGCGCTCATCCCTACTGGGCTGGCGATTGCCCTGCCATTCGGCTTTGCCGCCTTTGTTCACCCTCGCTCCGGTCTTGCTATCAAGCATGGCGTCTCTATGGTGAACACCCCAGGCACGATTGATGCTGGTTATCGGGGTGAGCTACAAGTGATTTTGATCAATCATGATCTGCACGAAGAGATCTCCTTTGTGAAGGGTGATCGAATCGCCCAGCTCGTTATTCAACGTGTGGAATCAGCGAACTTCATCGAGGTCGAAGAACTCCCTGACTCTGAAAGAGCCGATGGTGGATTTGGATCGACTGGTACCTCTTCATGAGTTATGAAGGTCACGCAGAAGATAAGGCGAAGATTCTGGGTTCATTGGGTGGCACCCGCGGCATCATCGACTCGGGCTTACCCTCCATTACCTTTTTGATTGTTCATGACATCACGAAGAACCTCAACCATTCTGTCATCGCCGCGCTAGCGATTTCACTGATTTTGACGGTCGTTCGCCTCGCCCGTCGTGAAACCCTGCAGCACGCACTCTCGGGAATTTTTATTATTGCCATCTGCGCACTGATTGCGCATCACACCGGCAAGGCCAAGGACTTCTACCTACCTGGCTTAATTATTAACGCCGCCTATGCCACCTTCTACTTAATTACCAATCTCGTTGGTTACCCAGTCTTGGGGTTAATTCTTGGTCCAATCCTGGGCGAGAACTTGGCCTGGCGCGCAGTCAAAGAGCGCAAAGGCGCATACACGCGCGCTGGCTGGATCTGGTTTGGGTTATTTATTTCGCGCCTTCTGGTTCAGTACCCGCTCTACAAGGCGAATGAACTCAATTGGCTTGGCACCGCGCTCGTCGTGATGGGCTATCCGCTATTTTTCCTAGCTGGGTGGTTCACCTGGTTAATTTTACGGAAAGTTCCGACCGTCAAAATTGAGGGATCGAACGAATTACCGACCGAGTAGCGACTCCTTGAGCGCATCTTCGGCCGCGCTCGTACAGATAAAGATCAGTTCATCGCCACTGAGCAATAACTGTTGGTCGTTAGGTGCAATCACGTGGCCATCGCGAACGATCGCTCCGAGTGAGGTGTCTTGCGGGAGGTTAATCTCGCCAACCGTCTTGCCGCAGCATTGAGCGCTCTCCGGAAGAGTTAACTCCACCATATTTGCGCCACCGCGCTTGAGCGAGAAGAGTCGAACGACATCA
>CAIZGZ010000062.1 GCA_903932695.1 uncultured Actinomycetes bacterium
GGCACTTCTACCTCTTCAGGAGTCGGAACGGTTTGTTGCATCAAATGTGGTGTAAGTCCAGCGAGCCAATCCTGCGGCCCTGGGGCGATCAGTGGCTCATCAAATTGAAGATTGAGGTGAACTGGTCCACCAACGAGATGTTCGGCGAGTGAGAGTTCAATGGAAGTATCGAGAGTTGGGATCGGTGCTAAGAGGCCAACATGCAAGGTCGTCTGGTTTGCTCCGGTTCTACGAAGTCGCTCTGGACGATCAGCACTGATGACTAATAATTTATTCCCTGCGTGATAAGCCTCAAGCGCAGCTGGATGATAATTAGCGACCGCTGTTCCGCTGGTGCAGATCACAGCAACATACTTATCGGAAGATTTCGATAATCCGAGGGCAAAGAAGGCCGCGCTTCGCTCATCAATCCGCACGAAGAGTTCGATCAGACCGGCTTCACTGGCCTCATAAAGTGCAATAGATAAAGGGGCATTGCGGGAGCCAGGCGAGAGTACGAATTGGCTTACTCCCAGTTCAATGAGCTGGCGCACCATCGCTCTTGCTAAGGTCGTGGCGCTCACAACAACTCCCCGATCCTCATGAGTCGATTCTGCCACCATTCCTGGCGCTCTGTCGGAGCACGAAAGCGCTCAAGATCCATCGGCTCAGCACTCTGAACTTCGAGGAAGCCCTCGTTTACCGTGAACTGATCGCCACAGATATCCTCGAGAAAGAGCGAGGTTGTGCCAAGCCCGCAGGCATATGGCAGCTCCGGAAAAGATGCAGCGAGAGCAAGGCCGTGCGAGATTCCGATTCCTGTCTCTAGCGCACTGGAGATCACGACTGGCAATCCAATCGTTTTGGCGATTGTATGAGCCTGTACAAACCCGCCTAATGGTTGCCATTTGAGAATCGCAATATCGGCACATTCCGCAATTTCGGCTAGATCACTGCCGAGATGTTTTCGAATCGATTCATCGGCGGCAATTTTTATGGGGCTTCGTTGATGCAGCTCTCGCAACACTTCGAGTGATTGCGATGGTTGTTCAATGTATTCAAAGACTTCGCCGAAGCGTTCGAAATATTTTTCGGTATGCGAAAGGGCGGTCGCCAGATCCCAACCACCATTAACATCCAATCGGATCTTGGCATCCGGGATGCACTCGAGAGTTGCAGCTACGCGCTCTGCACCGGATTCAAAATCATCCACCTTTATTTTGATCGTTGTGCAACCGTTAAATCTCTTGAGAATTCCTGGTACCGCATCCGCTGCCACCACTGGAAGTGTCGCATTGATGGCAATTTTGTTGCGGAAGAGCTCTGGCCACGGATTCGCTGCCGCTTCAAGCGCAGCCTTAAGCCACGTGAGCGACTCCAGATCTGAATACTCCGTAAATGGGGAGAATTCACTCCATCCGGCAACACCCCGAAAAACAAGCACTTCACGCGTATCAATGCCACGGAAAGTGTTTCGAAGCGGAAGCTGCAGAACATGCAACTCTTGCGGGAGGGAGAGGGTCACGTTAATTAAGGCCTGCGCGGGAACTTGCTGAAATCAGGTTCACGCTTCTCCTTAAATGCATCACGACCTTCTTGACCTTCTTGTGTGAGATAGAAGAGCAACGTTGCATCACCCGCGAGCTGTTGGACACCAGCCAAGCCATCATCGGCTGCGTTGAGACCGGCTTTCAAGAGTCGAAGCGCCATTGGTGAGTGGCGCAGCATCTCTCGGCACCACGACACGGTTTCGGCCTCGAGTTCATCGATAGGAACAACTGTATTTACTAGCCCCATATCCAGCGCCTCTTGAGCATCGTATTGGCGGCATAAGAACCAAATCTCGCGGGCCTTCTTCTGGCCGATATGTGCAGCAAGTAAGCCGGCACCGTAACCGCCATCAAAGGAGCCAACCATTGGTCCGGTCTGACCAAACTTTGCATTCTCTGCGGCAATGGTGAGATCGCAGACTACGTGCAGAACATGGCCACCGCCAATTGCCCAACCGGCAACCATTGCGACAACCGGCTTTGGCAATCTGCGGATCTGAATCTGTAGATCAAGGACGTTTAATCGACCGATACCTTTTTTACCCAAGGCATCGCTGCCAATATATCCATCATCACCGCGAACATTGATATCGCCGCCAGAGCAGAATGCTTCGCTTCCAGCTCCAGTAAAGATGATGACGCCGACTTGCTCGTCATCGCGTGCCAACGAGAAAGCCTCTTCTAATTCAAAGAGTGTTTGAGGGCGAAATGCATTGCGTACCTCAGGGCGGTTGATCGTGATCTTTGCCATGCCATCGGCAACTTCATAAGTGATATCGGTGAAGGCTTCGCCACCAACTCCGGTCTGCCATGCGGGTATCTCTCGGCTGCCTGGCTCGCGCTTAATTGGCTTGCTCACGTTGGTTCTCCCTCATCTTTCGCCCTTGCCACTACAAGCCGATAGCCTACGGGGGCTATGGTTAAAACGTCACCGCGAGAACTCCTGCAACTGCCGGGACAGTGGTCAATCGCACAAGTTCAAGGAGCCTTAACAGCCGCCCTTGACGGCAGCGGACCGGCACTCGCCTTTGGACCGACTGCACAGCGATCGGTATCGGCAAATATCGCGGTTGTTATTCCTACTAGCGGCTCCACCGGAAACGCGAAAGAAGTCGCTCTGACCGCCGATGCGATCCTCGCCTCCGCCCGTGCTGCTCACAAGTACTTAGGGGCAGAGCAGGGTGATCGCTGGTCACTACTGCTTCCGATCAACCACATTGCCGGCGTCAACGTACTCGTACGTTCACTCGAGCTTGGCTCCGAGCTCCTTGATTACCGAAGCAGCGCTCCGATCGAGAGCGCCGAATTTACATCCGTTGTCCCCACTCAACTATTTCGCGCCCTCAACGGTGATGACCAACTGCTCGCGCACCTCACTCGAGCTCGCGCTGTTCTTGTTGGTGGTGCAGCTACTCCAGTGCCACTGATGGCCGCTGCCATTTCACGCAATATCAATATCGTCACCACCTACGGCATGTCCGAGATGAGCGGTGGATGTATCTATAACAACGAACCGCTCGAAGGCGTGGATGCTCGAGTAGATCAACACGGAGTAATCGCACTACGTGGCGCGATGCGCGCATCTACCTACCTTGGTAATGAAAGTGCTTGGAGTAAAGCGACCGATGGTGATTGGTTTGTGACCTCAGATATTGGCGAGTTCCGAGATGGAAAACTCTTTGTTCACGGACGGGTAGATGATCAAATTATCTCCGGTGGTGAAAAAATTTCACTCTCACTGATCGAGCGCGAACTCTCGGCCAAGTATCAGAACCAATCTTTCATGACTTTTCCGCTCCCAAGTTTGGAATGGGGAACTGCGCTTGGTCTAGCGTCAGATGGAGAGCTGGATCGCGATGCGATCAAGGGTTACCTTCGTGAAAAGTTAGGCGCGCATGCCGTCCCCAAGGAATTTTTAGCGAACACCTCACTCCCCTTTACCTCAATCGGTAAACCTGATCGGCCACGTCTTAAAGCTATCTTCGAGAGGCAATCTCAGTGAAAAATGTGAACGAAATGAGCACAATGAGTAAATGGATAGCGGGAAGTAGGCCTCGTACGCTGCCGGCGGCGATCGCTCCGGTGGTTGTCGGAACCACGCTGATTCGCATCGATGCTCGGCCAATTAACTGGCTTAACGCAGCGCTAGCCCTTGCCGTAAGTCTGCTGCTTCAAATCGCGGTCAACTATTCAAATGACTATAGCGATGGCATTCGCGGCACCGATGAAGTTCGAGTTGGACCCATCCGTTTGGTAGCAAGCGGTCTAGCAAGTGCAGCAGCCGTGAAGCGTGCCGCCATGCTGACCTTCGCTGCCGCCAGCGTCTGCGGAGCGATCCTCGCTTACCGAACTTCACTCTGGTTAATCCTTATTGGTCTGATCGCCATCGTCGCAGCGTGGACCTATACCGGTGGGCGTTCACCATACGGCTATCGTGGCTTTGGCGAGCTATCGGTATTTATCTTCTTTGGCGTAGTCGCCACCATGGGAAGTTACTTTGCTCAATCAGAGAAAATCACGTTGCATGCATTTATTGCTTCGATCCCCATGGGGGCGATCTCATGTGCAATCTTGGCGATCAATAATCTTCGCGACTTACCGAAGGATGCTCTGGTTGGCAAGAAGACCGTTGCGGTTCGAATTGGTGATCGCGCCGCACGATTGAGTTTTGTTGGTCTACTTCTCCTTGCACATCTCGCTGGCGTGGTAGCCGTTGCCATCACACCACGCTGCGCCATCACACTCGCGCTCCTACCGCAGACCTATCTGATCAGCACTGAAGTACTGCGTGGTGCTAGTGGTCGCGACCTCATTCCATTGCTCGGCAGAGTCGGAAAGCTGCAGCTCTACTTTGCGATCGGATTAGCAGCCGCCTTCGCCATCTAGTTCATCCAAATGGGGCTAAACTGAAACTATGTTTGATGCACTCGTGGTACTTGGCACCTTGGCGTTAGAGATCTACGCCCTGATCGATGCAGCAAAAACCGATTCAAGCGAGGTTCGGACTCTGCCTAAGTGGGCCTGGATTCTCATCATTCTCTTCTTTGGACTACTGGGGCCAATCGCTTGGTTGGTCGCCGGCCGCCCTGCAAAGAGCGGGCTTCGCAGGCCATCTTTCAAGCGTGAGCAACCACGATTCCGTCAGTTACCGCCGGATGACAACGATGAATTTCTCGGAAAGCTATAACCGCTTCTTCTTATAAGCCTGAATAGGTATGCAGGCCAGTTCCCCAAATATTGACGTAGATATAGTTGAAGAGGAATGTTGAGCCGGCGAAGATACAGAGCCAGGCTGCACGCTTTCCGCGCCAACCAACCGTTACGCGAGCGTGGAGATATGCGGCATACGCAACCCAGGTTATAAAGGCCCAAGTCTCCTTTGGATCCCAACCCCAGTAATGGCCCCACGCCGATTCGGCCCAGATAGCACCGGCGATGATGGCGAAGGTCCACAACGGGAAGACAAATGCAATGAGGCGATAGGAGAGTTGGTCGAGTGATTCAAGTGAAGGAATCTTCTGTGCCCAGACCGGACGATCGCCCTTCTTCTCTACCGCTTCCATCCACAAATACGTTGCAGCGACCAGGTTAGCAACGAGAAATACGCCACCCGAAATAATCGCAGCCGAAACGTGAATTGCTAGCCAAGGAGATTTAAGAGCAGGAACGAGTTGCTCGCTTGGACGATAAAGAACTGTGATTGCGGTTCCAAGAGTGAGCAGAGTCGCTAACGAGACCGGGAGGCCGAGCCAACGAAGTTTCCATTTGGCGAGAGCAAAGAGATAAGCGCCAGAGAGTGTGAGCGCTCCAGTGATGGAGAACTCGTACATGTTGCCCCATGGAACACGGTGGGCAGAGAGGCCACGGGCACCAACCGCAATCACCAGCAGAATAAAGCCAAGGATCATCATCGCGGTGCCGATTCGGCCGGCACGATCAGTCTTGGCGAATTCAAACTCTGTCTTCGATCCGCCTTCGACGTTCTTGACCGCCCACGCCACTTCGATTGCGTGGGCGAGGAATCCAAATCCAAAGATTACTAAACATGCATAAATGGCGTGATTAGAGAATGTTGCTAATTGAATCGAACTCACTTCTGCTCCTTGTTATGCGCCGTTACTGCAGCTACTAACTCTTCAATCTCTGCTTCTAGTCCTGGGATACCATTCTTTGCTAACCCAGCAATTTCGATCGCTCCTGCATCACCAATACGTACCCAGAGGCGACGTTGGCGAGTAAAGAGTGAAATCATCAGCCCTAAAATCGCAAAGATTGCACCGA
>CAIZGZ010000063.1 GCA_903932695.1 uncultured Actinomycetes bacterium
AGGTCATCAAGACTGTTCCAGAAGCGATGATCGTTGCAACACTCATCGAAGAGGCCAATCGCTTGGCCGATGAGATGGCAGCAGTCGGCGCAGCCTCAGGCGAGCCAACCGTCACCGTTTCATAATTTAACCCGCCAGAGATTTCTTTAGGTAGGGTTTGCCCATGCTAAGAATGTCCACCTTGCTGTTGCGCACCCTTCGTGATGATCCTGCCGATGCAGAGGTCGCGAGCCATCGCCTGCTAGTACGCGCCGGTTATGTCCGCCGTATCGCAGCCGGAATCTACTCCTGGCTGCCACTGGGATATCTAACCTATCGCAACATTGAGCGGGTAGTTCGCGAGGAGATGGATGCCGCCGGTTTCCAAGAGGTGCACTTTCCTGCGCTCTTGCCACGCGACCCCTACGAGCAGACAAATCGCTGGAGTGAATACGGCCCAGATCTCTTTCGCCTTAAGGATCGCAAGGGAAATGATTTTCTCTTAGGACCAACCCACGAAGAGATGTTCACCTTGATGGTCAAGGGCGAGTACTCATCCTATAAAGATCTGCCGCTTTCGATCTATCAGATTCAAACAAAGTACCGCGATGAACCACGCCCTCGTAGCGGAATCATTCGCGGTCGCGAATTTGTAATGAAAGATTCGTACTCATTTGATATTGATGATGCTGGCCTAGAGATCTCCTACCAAAAGCACCGCGCCGCATACCAAAAGACATTTGCGCGACTCGGTCTTGAGTTCAACATTGTTTCTGCGATGTCAGGTGCAATGGGTGGCTCAAAGTCAGAGGAGTTCCTAGCTCCTTGCCCAACCGGCGAAGATACCTATGTGCTCTGCGAAAAGTGTGGCTTTGCCGCCAACGTAGAGGCGATGACCACAAAAGTTGAGCCATACACCGGCACAACTCCACCAGCGATTGAAGTATTTGATTCGCCTAATACTCCAACCATCGACTCGTTAGTTGAGCTTTACAACGGCCACTTTAGTGAGTCGATCACCGCTGCTCACACCTTGAAAAATGTCATGATCATGGTCGATGAGGTCGCGGTTTCGATCTTGGTACCGGGAGATCGCGAAGTCGATCTGAAGCGCGTTGGTGCAAATTTGGCAGGCGCAGGCGATATTCGTGTCTTTGAAGAAGAAGACTTTGCGAAGTTCCCTGGTTTGGTGAAGGGATATATCGGCCCACAAGATGCTGCTGCGCAAGGCATTAAGGTCTATGCCGACCCACGCATCGTGATTGGATCACACTGGATTACCGGCGCTAACGCTAAAGATAAGCATGCCCGTTTTGTTACCCACGGTCGCGACTTTACGGTCGAAGGTTTCGTTGAGGCAGCCGAAGTAAAGGCTGGCGATCTCTGCCCAACCTGCGCCACTCCAGTCGTGATTGATCGAGCAATTGAGATCGGACATATCTTCCAACTTGGTCGCAAATATGCCCAAGCGTTGGGCCTCACCGTTCTTGATCAAAACGGTAAGTCACAAGTCGTAACGATGGGATCGTACGGAATTGGCGTCTCACGCGCGGTAGCTGCAATTGCCGAGCAGACCCATGACGAGATTGGACTCAATTGGCCGCGCGAGATCGCGCCAGCTGATGTTCACCTCGTTGCTGCCGGAAAAGATGAGAGCATCTTTGAATTCGCTGAGCGGCTTTCGGTCGATCTCGAAGCTGCTGGAATTCGAGTTCTCTTCGACGATCGTCGCGATGCGAGCCCTGGTGTGAAATTTAAGGATGCCGAACTGATCGGAATTCCTTACATCGTTGTCGTCGGCAAATCTTTGCAAGATGGCGAGATCGAATTCCGAATTCGCAAGAGCGGTGATAAGAGTCAGATCGCTGTTGCTGGAGCTGCCTCAAGCATCGTTGCTGCAATCAACGGCTAATTAATGTCGATCGCCAATTTCATATTTCTCTTCTGTGCAGCGGGATTTGCGGGCTTCGTAGATTCCGTTGCTGGGGGTGGGGGATTGGTGCAACTTCCAGCGCTTTTGATCGGCGCCTCGAATAAACCGATCCCGCTCATCCTTGGAACAAATAAGGTGCCATCGATATTTGGCACATCAACCGCTGCCTTCTCATATTTCAAGCGCGTTCGTCCCGACCTTCGCCTCACCATCACGATGGCGCTACCAGCGCTACTCGGCTCGACGCTAGGCGCCCACTTAGCCTCACACTTTCCCACCGCGGTCTTTCACCCTCTGATCTTGGTGCTCTTAGTTCTGCTTGGTATTTACACCTGGCGCAAGCCAAGTTTGG
>CAIZGZ010000064.1 GCA_903932695.1 uncultured Actinomycetes bacterium
AGTGGTTGAGCTCCGCCCATACCGCCGCAACCACCTGTGAGAGTGATGGTTCCTTGCAGTGTTCCGTTAAATCGTTTTGCAGCAACGGCAGCAAAGGTCTCGTAGGTGCCCTGCAAAATTCCTTGAGTACCGATGTAGATCCAAGAGCCGGCCGTCATCTGGCCATACATAGTGAGACCGAGATGCTCGAGTCGACGAAACTCCGGCCAGTTAGCCCAGTCTCCTACGAGGTTGGAATTGGCGAGCAATACACGTGGTGCCCACTCGTGAGTTTGAAAAACTCCGACTGGCTTTCCAGATTGAACGAGCAGAGTCTCATCATTTTTTAGATTCGTCAGACTCTTCACGATCGCATCAAAGGAAGGCCAGTTACGTGCCGCCTTTCCGGTGCCGCCGTAGACGACCAACTTCTCAGGGTGTTCTGCAACTGCCGGATCGAGATTGTTGTGCAACATGCGAAGGGCAGCCTCTTGGCCCCAGCCTTGTGCGGTGAGTTGGGATCCGGTCGCGGCATGAAGAATTCGTGAAGAGCTCATCCCCCGAGAATAGTGGGCAAGATCTTGCTACAGAAGAGGGAATAATAAGGATATGACGCAGAACACGGCCAAGAGTTGGTTGCCCGGCTTTATCGCGCTTGGGATCACCTGGGGAAGTTCCTTCCTCTTTATTAAGTGGGGTTTGATTACCTTAACCCCGCTCGGCGTTGCCTTCTTTCGGGGTTTCATCGGTGGCGCTACTTTGCTCATCTATTGCCTCGCCACCAGAAATCCACTGCCGCGGCGCCTAACCGAATGGGGCCACTTAGCCTTTGTCGCGCTTCTTCTCAATGCCTTGCCTGGATATCTCTTTGCCAGCGGTGAAACTCATGTGAGCAGCGTGATGGCGGGTCTGCTCAATGCGACCACACCACTGATGACGGTCTTGGTGATTAGCTTTGGATTTAGAGAGCAGAAGGTCAATCGCAATCAGATCCTTGGAGTGGGGGTCGGCTTTGCCGGAATTGTGCTCGTTACGGGAATATTCCAAGCTGGTCAGAGCAACGACATCAAAGGCTGTCTCTCGCTCTTACTTGCAACGCTCTCGTATGGCATCTCGTTTCCATATTCCAAACGGTTTATCAGCAAACTTCCGTACTCCGCATCGTCACTGGCAGCAACCCAGGTGAGCTGCTCTGCCGTAATCCTTCTCCCGTTTATCCTGCTCTCCCATCCCACTCATGCACAGTGGACTGCAAAGTCACTTATAGGAATGATCGCATTGGGGTCGGTCGGCACGGGTTTTGCCTACATCTGGAACTTTAGAAATGTGCGGTTAGCAGGGAGCACCATTGCCAGCACGGTCACTTACATCACGCCTGTGGTTGCAACCATCTTGGGTGTTCTCTTTCTTAACGAACCTTTCAAAGTGACTCAGATTATTGGTGGGCTGCTCGTACTGCTTTCAGCTGCTCTGGTTCAACAACGCATCACCCTTCTCAAGAGTCAATCAAAGTAAGACGCTGCGCAATGAAGAGATTCGATGACGAAGTCCAAAGCCGTTGGGGTGGGACTGAGCAATTCAAGCAATCTGCCCAACGAACAAAGAGCTACACCCAAGCAGATTTTCAAGCCGCAAAGGTAGATCAAGAAGCGGCAACTGAACTATTTGTCTTCGCATTTGGAAACGGACACGGGGTTAAATCCGAGTTTGCAAAGGTGGCGGTTATTGCGCACCGGGAAGCGATCACGAAGTGGTTTTACGATTGCTCAATCGAGATGCAGAAGAACTTAGCGCTGCTCTATATCCAAGACCCTCGATTTAAAGAATATTACGATGGTCGGATACGTGATCTAGC
>CAIZGZ010000065.1 GCA_903932695.1 uncultured Actinomycetes bacterium
ACCAACGTGGTGATTGCAAAAGATAGCGTCGCATCCTTCACATTGTTGGCGCCTGCCTCGAACAGCACTGGCGCATGGAGCTATAGCTCTTCAGATCCTTCGGTCGCGATCGTCTCGGGATCGACGGTTACGCCAGTGAATGTAGGTACAACCACAATCACCGCCTACCAATCGCCGAACGGCGGTCTTAGCTCTGCAACCACTTCGATGCTCCTGACAATTACATCGGCGGCGAGTGTTGCGACTCCCACTCCATCGAGTACTCCATCGAGTACACCGTCAGCTTCAGCCACCCCAACCCCTAAGCCAGTAGCAAGCCCCACTCCAACAGTAACGCCGATTCCAACGCCAACTCCGGTGGCTACTCCAACCGCCAAAGCAGCTCCAACTAAGAAGCCTGCGGTTGTTCCAGTAGTTACGGTAAAGAGCGCAGGAAATAAGATCACCATCACCGCAGTTGGCGGCAAGGTCCTCGCAACGATCAACGGAGTTGCGGCCAAGGTAGGCGTCAACACCGTACGTTCGGGCGACAATCTTGTGATTATTGAGTTCGATAACAAGGTTATCTACTCACGCGTGATCACAATCAAATAGAGTTCAGCCATGTCCGATCTTCGCCTTGCAGTAGGAGTTCTTGCTGCCAAGTTATCTCGAGCCGCCTCACAAGCGGTTGGTAATAAAGGTGAGACCCTTCCTGGTCGAGTACTCCTCAAGATCCAACCTGATGCAATAGCGATGCTTGCTCAGAACAAGCGCGTCATTTTAATCTCCGGCACAAACGGCAAGACATCAACGACCAAAGCGGTCGCAGAGATTGTGCGCGAACTCGGTGATGTCACCACGAGTAGCTCCGGATCAAATTTGGCCTGGGGTGTGGCAAATGCACTCATCAGCAAAGCACCATTTGCGGTGCTAGAGATCGACGAATTGCACCTGCCATCTGTGATTGCACAGACCGACCCTGAGATCGTCTTGCTACTCAACCTCACCCGAGATCAGTTGCATCGGATGCATGAAGTGAAGCGGGTAGCAGATCGTTGGCACGTGGAGTGCGCAGATGCTGAGAACACCGTATTTATTGGCGATATCGACGACCCTTACATCAATTATGCGATGGCACAGGCGCGCAACGTTGTGCGAGTTTCATTCGGAGGTCGCAAGCACCAAGATGGCGCGGTCTGCCCGCAGTGCGGTGAGTACCTCAACTGGCGTGGAGTTAATTACTCATGCAGTTGTGGACTTACCAACAAAATTAGCGACCGCAAATTTCCGAAAGGAAGCGCTGCGTATCGCAATGCCGCGATGGCAAATATTGTCGCCGATGCACTTGGTGTAAGTAATCTTCCCTTTACCGAAAGAGAGTTAGAGCGGTCAGTCACCAAGAGCTTTGGTGAAAAAATCGCCCACATTCGCCTAACAAAGAATCCAGCATCATGGAATGAAGCGCTTTCGGCCGAACATAAGAGAGATGTCATTCTCGTGCTTAATGCCAGGCAGGTCGATGGCATCGATACATCGTGGTTGTGGGATGTCTCCTTTGAATCGCTGCAAGACAAGCGAGTTGTTGTCTGTGGCGAACGAGCGTTGGATATCGCATATCGACTGCATATTGAAGGAATCGAAGCGAAGGTCACCGATACCTTTGACGAGGCGCTAGCACTGACAAAAAATAAAGAGGTTTCGGTTCTCTCGGCGTATACCGCCTTCTTTGGGTTGGTGATGTAATGCTTGAGATTGTTCGTATTCATAATGAGCTCCTTGGCACATATGGAGATCGTGGTAACGCCGATGTGCTGGCTTTCCGAGCTGGGCTTGCCGGAATTAAAGCCCGGATTCGAGATATCGCCTATACCGATGTCATTCCAACTACCGCGGATATCTATCTGCTCGGTGGCGCAGAAGATGCCGCCCAAGCGCTCTCACTTGCCGCGATGAAAAAGAATATGGCGCTTAATAAAGCGGTCGATAAGGGCGCAGTGCTCCTTGCGATCTGTGCTGGTTTTCAGATTATTGGTACAAGTTATGTGAACCGCGATGAGGAACAGAGTGGACTTGGCTTGCTCGATGTTCGCACCGTGCCCGGCCATCGCAGACTGGTCGGAGATATTTCGATCAAGAGCGATCTTTTTGAACAACCACTGACTGGGTTTGAGAATCATGGTGGCGTCACGACGTTAGGCGAAGGCGTTGCACCTTTTGGGCGAGTACTGGTCGGTAATGGCAACACCGGTGACGGCGCTGGGAGCCTCGATGGTGCTATCAATGGCAATGTATTCGGTACCTACCTGCACGGGCCGGTCCTCGCTCGTAATCCGCAATTTGCCGACCTCTTGCTCGAGCGAGCTATCGGAAGCGAGATCACACCGATACACGACGAGTTAGCAGAGCGTTATGCGCAGTGGCGTAGGGCGGCAACGAAGTAGGTTACAATTAGGTGTTGCAACCGCAACCCGCTTGTTCTTCCCCCGATTAGCAAGCACATTAATAGGACCACTGATAGATCACTTGAAAGTGTTATCACGTCCGTTTGCGAGTCTTAATCAGTAAGCACCACGAGACACGCATCTATGTCTCGATTGGTATAGCTATGTCTACTTCGTATGAATCCACTTTCCGCTCCCTTGGAGTAACTCCTGCCCTGTGCGATGCACTTGAGGCAGAAGGCAAGACCGCACCATTTCCTATTCAGACCGCCACACTTCCTGACGCAATCAAGGGCCGCGATGTCCTAGGTCGCGGTCAGACCGGCTCAGGTAAGACCTTGGCATTTAGCTTGGCGATGATGACCCGCCTCAACGGCCGTACCGCAAAGCCTCATAAGCCACTTGGACTTATCCTTTCGCCTACCCGCGAACTCGCAGTCCAGATCAACGATGTCGTTGCTCCACTCTCACGTCGGATCGGTCTCTCCTCACAAGTTGTTGCCGGCGGACTCTCGTACATTGGCCAGATCCAAGCGCTCAAGCGCGGCGTCCCTATCATCGTTGCGACACCAGGTCGTCTGATCGATCTTCTAGAGAAGAAGCACATCGATCTCTCTGATGTCATGGTGACCGTTCTCGATGAAGCCGATCAGATGGCAGATATGGGCTTCTTGCCTGTTGTGAAAGAGATTTTGTCGCTCACCAAAGATGATGGTCAGCGTCTACTTTTCTCTGCAACACTCGATCGTGATGTCGATGCGCTCGTTAAGCGCTTCCTCAAAGATCCAATCACTCACTCACTCGAGAATGAGAAGTCGCGTTCCGTTGATATGCAGCATCACATCTTGATCATGGATCAAGGTCACAAAGATGAGGTATCAACTCAGATCGCAGCTCGTGAAGGTCGCACCATCTTCTTCGTTCGCACAAAGCACGGCGCCGACAAGTTGGCCGACAAGATGCTTCGTAGTGGCGTTCCAGTTGGAGTTCTGCACGGCGGTAAGTCACAGGCTCAACGCACCCGCGTTCTTAAAGCATTTAAAGATGGTCGCGCTAACGCACTCGTTGCAACAGATGTAGCAGCACGTGGTATCCACGTCGATGATGTCTCA
>CAIZGZ010000066.1 GCA_903932695.1 uncultured Actinomycetes bacterium
GAGTGCTAAGTCGTTCTTCTCTTTAAGCACCGCATGCGTTGTGCCAGGAACGATTGCAAGTTGGGCGTTAGGTAGCGCTTTGTAGAGGTCGACCCCATGATGAGCATCAAAGACTTCATCATCGCCATTGAGTACAAGTACTGGACAGGTTATCGTCGCTAATTCTTCGTGGCTGATATTTGGTTCAACTGCCCACACTTCATAGGCCTTACGAATAATTTTTGGCAGCCACTCCTCAGAGTCAGGGGAGCGCTCACGAAACTTTGCCCAACTCTCTTCGCTAATCTCAAAGTTCGCCTCATCAAGATTGAGGGCCAATCCGCAATCCCAGGAATAGTTAACACCGCTGGCAACAATTGAACGGACCAGGTCTGGGCGCTTGATCGCAACGAGAAGCGCGATGATTCCACCGTCGCTATGACCCAAGAGATGTGCTGGTCCGCCAATGACATCTTCGATATAGGCAATCGCTTCATCGCGCTGGAATTCAAAGTGATAGAAGCCTTCACGAACACCGGTACGGCCGTGTGCTGTGCGGTCATAACCAAAGGGATGGAAACGATCTGCGACGGCTGGCAGAACTTGCCACTCAAAGCTCTCGATCGAACTCAAACCGCCATGGAGCATCAACAACGGTTCTCCGTTGTTGGGATATTCAACGCTCCAGGTCTGGTGACCACGGAGGTTGAGATACGCCATCACTACACCTACTTCAGCGAGCGTCGGTTAGAACGAGTCGAAGATGTTGCGGTTACCGCGATCAAAGGTGAGGTAGTTCCAGGTCCAGTCCGCGATGGTGCTGATCTTGTTACGTCCACCAAGTAAGTAGAAGAGGTGCAAGAAGAGCCAACCAAACCAGGCAACTGGTCCGGCAATCTTCAGACCCTTGACTTGAATGATCGCCTTGTTGCGACCGATGGTTGCCATAGAGCCCTTATCAACATACTTAAAGTCGGTGAGCGTCTGGCCCTTGATTGCGCGAAGAATCTGCTTCGCTGCAAAGCGGCCTTGTTGCATTGCAACTGGCGCGACTTGTGGGAGGTAACGACCGTTAGCACCCTTGGCGCCAGCGTCATCACCCACCGCAAAGACATATGGATAATCGGTCACTTGAAGAGTTGGTTGAGTATCAAGGCGGCTTGCAACAACTGGCAGGCTGAGATTTGCAAGTGCAGGTGAGCCCTTAACGCCAGCAGCCCAGATGATTACTTGTGAATCAATCGCTTCACCGCTGGCGAAGTTGATACGACCTGACTCGACAGATGAGACTGCGGTGTTGAGTAGAACGTTGACGCCGAGCTTCTCAAGATCCTTCACGGTACGTGTTGTGAGGCTCTCGGCAAACATTGGCAGGACGCGTGGACCAGCTTCGACGAGGTAGATGTCGATCAGTTTTGCGGCCTCTTGGTTATCGGCCTTGAGTGGACCGCGTACGAGTTCAGCGAGTGCACCAGACATTTCGACGCCTGTTGGTCCGCCACCGACAACGACGATCTTGAGGCGAGTCTTATCTTCGAAGCGGCAGAGATCTTCAAAGCGACGCATTACTTCGGAGCGAATGATGATTGATTCATGGACCGACTTCATGCCGAGCGTGTGATCGGCGACGCCTGGAATTCCAAAATCTGCGGTTACTGAACCGAGGGCAACGACGAGGTAATCAAAAGGAAGTACTTCGCTGCTATCAAGCTTGACCGTCTTGTTCTTATGGTCAACGGAGATAGGTGAGCCGAGGCGGAACTTTGTGTGGTTCTTGCGCAGGGCGCCACGGATTGGGAAGGCAACGTTGTCGGCTGCCATGCCAGCGGTTGATACCTGATAGAGAAGTGGCAAGAAGGTCTGGTAGTTGTTGCGGTCAACGACTGTGACATCCGCGTTCTGACCGAGAGCCTCTGCTGCCGCTAGGCCGCCGAAGCCGCCACCAAGGATTACTACGCGTGGTTTTGCCATGTCTCTATCCTGACCCTCGAAATTACGATGAAAAGTAGGTAATTGCCTGCGGCAAGTCTACAGTTTCCCGTATGAACTCGGTTACCGAAGGCATCGATCAGGGCAGCACTCAGCACAGCACTCAGCACAGTGGCAGCCGATTGGTTCTTGTGACCGGCGCCTCAGGGTATGTCGGCGGCCGGTTGGTTCGAGCCCTCTTATTGCAGAATTTTCGGGTTCGGGTCTATGTCCGAGATCCCAAAAAGATTGCTGATCAACCATGGATTAACAACGTCGAGGTTGCGGTCGGAGATGCGACGGAACTGGAGTCGACTCAAGCAGCGCTCGCAGGGGTGCACACCGCTTTCTATTTATTGCATTCCATCAATGCCTCAACCCATTTTGAGACCGTGGAAGAGAATATGGCTGCGAATTTCGCGCACGCCGCTCGTTTAAGTAACGTCACGCAGATTGTCTATCTCGGTGGCATCGCCAATGAC
>CAIZGZ010000067.1 GCA_903932695.1 uncultured Actinomycetes bacterium
TCGCTCGAGAAGTTGCTGACGAGTACTCCACTGACGATCGACCTCGATGGGTTCTGGGATCACTTGGCCCAGGAACGAAACTGCCAACACTCGGCCATACGACCTACCAACTTCTTAAGAGCGCCTATAACACCGCCGCCCAGGGCTTGATCGAGGGTGGCGCTGATGCACTCCTCATTGAAACTACGCAGGATCTACTTCAAGCTAAGGCTGCGGTAAACGGCGCACGTCAAGCGATATTAGCTGCTGATCGCGATATCGTTCTGATCGCACAAGTGACGGTGGAGACAACCGGAACCATGCTGCTTGGTTCGGAAATCGGAGCAGCGCTCAATGCACTAGAACCGCTGGGCATTGATCTCATTGGATTGAACTGCGCAACCGGCCCAGCTGAGATGAGCGAGCACCTGCGATCTCTTTCTCAAAACTCCCGGGCACAGATATCTGTGATGCCAAATGCCGGTTTACCTGTACTCACCGCTGATGGAGCGAGTTATCCACTCTCTGGTGAGGATTTGGCGAAATATCTGTTGAGCTTCACCGAAGATTACGGCGTTCGCTTAGTTGGTGGTTGTTGTGGAACTACACCTGATCACTTAGCAAAAGTGGTCGAACTCTTACAGGGTAAAAAAGCCAATAGTCGATCTGCACAAGCGGAACGGGGAGCCTCATCGCTCTATCAATTTGTTCCATTTCGACAGGACAAGTCATATCTGTCTATTGGCGAACGTACGAACGCCAACGGATCCCGAGCTTTCCGCGACGCTCTGCTTGCCGAAGATTGGCAGAGCTGCGTTGAGATCGCACGTGATCAGATTAGAGATGGAGCTCATATGCTCGATCTCTCCGTTGATTACGTAGGCCGTGATGGTGTGCGAGATATGCGAGAGCTAGCTTCGAGATTTGCAACAGCATCCACCCTCCCGATCGTTCTGGATTCAACGGAACCACTCGTCCTACAAGCTGGACTGGAATCGCTCGGTGGTCGCTGTGTGATCAACTCCGTGAACTATGAAGATGGCGATGGTCCCAACTCCAGATTCGCTCGAATCATGCCGCTCGTGCAAGAGCATGGTGCGGCCGTAGTTGCGCTCACCATCGACGAAGAGGGTCAAGCGCGAACCGCAGAATGGAAAATTCGAGTTGCAACTCGACTGATTGAAGATCTCGTCTCCAACTGGGGGATGAAGATCGGCGATATTTTGATCGATACGCTCACCTTTCCCATCGCTACCGGGCAAGAGGAGACGCGCAAAGATGGAATAGAGACCATCACCGCGATCCGCGAGCTCAAGCGCCTCTTTCCAGATGTTCAAACAACTCTCGGCGTCTCCAATGTTTCGTTCGGTCTTAATCCGGCGGCTCGAATCGTGCTCAACTCCGTCTTCTTGTCCGAAGCGGTGAAGGCGGGCCTTGATTCTGCAATCGTTCATCCCTCGAAGATCACGCCGATCGCCAGAATTGATGAGGAAGTTCTCAAGGTTGCCCTCGATCTGGTCTATGACCGTCGAGAGTTCGATGATCAAGGGGAGTGTAGTTACGACCCACTCACAAAATTCCTTGAGCTCTTTGATGGAGTGGAAGCCGCTTCCACCAAAATATCCCGCGCCGCTGAGTTAGCGGCACTGCCGCTTCAAGAGCGATTAGAACGCAGAATCATTGACGGCGAGAAAGTTGGGTTGGAAGCCGACCTCATGGAAGCGCTCAACAATGGCATTGCACCCTTAGCGATCATTAACGACCATCTCTTGTCAGGCATGAAGGTCGTTGGTGAACTATTCGGCAAGGGTGAGATGCAACTTCCCTTCGTACTTCAAAGTGCTGAAGTCATGAAGCAGGCGGTAGCGATCCTAGAGCCGCATATGGAGAAGAGCGATGACGAAGGTCGTGGCAAAATTCTGCTCGCAACAGTAAAAGGCGATGTTCACGATATCGGTAAGAACCTGGTGGATATCATCCTTTCAAATAACGGCTACACGACCGTAAATATCGGCATCAAACAGACCGTCAATCAAATCATTGATGCTGCCACCGAGAACAACGTTGACGTTGTTGGAATGAGTGGATTGCTCGTTAAATCTACTGTTGTGATGAAAGAGAATTTAGAAGAACTCAATACCCGGGGGCTCAGTGATCGCTGGCCGGTGATTCTTGGTGGCGCAGCTCTTACTCGCTCATTCGTCGAAGTTGATCTTGCAGGCTCCTTCCCTGGAACGGTTCGATACGCAAAAGATGCCTTCGAAGGTCTGCGGCTTATGGATGCCATGATGGCGGTTAAGCGTGGGGTAGAGGGTGCCCAGCTTCCACCATTGCGCGAGCGAAAGACCGTAAGAAGTCAAAATATTGCACCTGAAATTATCGATACCGAACGCTCTGATGTTTCAGCGGATAACCCGGTACCAACCCCTCCCTTTTACGGTTCGCGGATTGTTAAAGGCATCGCTCTTTCGGATTATGTCGGAATGCTCGATGAACGCGCGCTCTTCATGGGTCAATGGGGACTCAAAGGTGCGCGTGGTGAATTTGAGAAGATGGCTGAGAGCGAAGGTCGTCCACGTCTACGTGCCCTGCTCAATCAAGCGCAATCACAAGGTTGGCTCAATGCTGCTGTGGTCTATGGATACTTCCCTTGCTATGCAGATGGAAACGACCTTGTTATTTTGCACCACGAAGGTGAATTGAAGGGCGAAGAACGACTCCGCTTCAGCTTCCCACGTCAACGTCGCGATCGCCGACTATGCCTCAGTGACTTCTTTAGAACAAAGGAGAGTGGTGAGATCGATACCGTTGCCTTCCATGTTGTCACGATGGGGCAATCAGTCTCAGAGGCCACCGCGAAACTCTTTGCCGAGAACAACTACCGTGAGTATTTGGAATTACACGGACTATCTGTTCAACTCACGGAGGCCCTTGCCGAACATTGGCATGCGCGTATCCGCGAGGAGTTGAACGTGAACGGGGAGGACTCCACGCTGATCGATGAGATTTTGGATCAGGGTTACCGAGGCTCTCGCTACTCATTTGGTTATCCAGCCTGCCCGGATATCGAGCAGCAAGTTCAGCTTTGCGAACTTCTCGAACCTGAGCGGATTGGCGTTGAACTTTCAGAGGAGTTCCAATTGCATCCAGAACAATCGACGAGTGCGATCATCGTTCACCACCCTGAAGCAAAGTACTTCAACGCAGTATGAAGCTCAGCGCAGTTCTCTTCGATATGGATGGAACTCTGATTGATTCAGAGCCTTATTGGTTAGCCGCTGAAACAGAGCTGATGAGCCGATATGGATATGCGTGGACAGAGTTCGACCAGCAATTCTGTTTAGGCGGTCCACTATCCAAAGTCGGTAGATACATGCACGAAAAGGCACGCGGCGCAGAGAGCCCTGAATTCTTCGAAGAAACACTGGTCGATCTCGTTAGCGCCAAATTCGATATGGGATTGAGTTACATGCCGGGTGCCATGGAGATTCTCTCGATTGTTCAAGGATCTGGTCTGCCATCGGCCTTAGTGAGCGCAAGTCCTAGACTTTTAGTTGATCGAGCTCTCGAACTTTTCGGAGAAGATCTCTTCGCCACAAGCGTTGCGAATAGCGATGTTGTGAACAGCAAGCCAGATCCGGAAAGCTACTTGTTGGCTGCCAAACGACTTGGCGTAAATATCTCAGAATGCCTTGTTATCGAAGATTCGAAGACCGGCATAGCGGCTGGGCTTGCTAGTGGTGCACATGTACTCGGCGTACCTCACTTGGTCAGCATTGATCCAGCACAGAGATTAACTTTGCGAGATGGCTTAGTTGGACTGACCCTCTCTGATCTCGAAGCAATTGCCCAATCTGGTCACCAACAACAGAAGGAACAGTGATGAAGAATCCACACTTTGAATATGGCGATCGAGTTCAATTGACCGATGCAAAAGGAAAGTTGCACACCATCACCTTGAAGGAGGGTGGGGAGTGGCATACCCACAAAGGTTGGCTTATCCATGACAACATCGCGGGACTTCCTCAAGGAAGCGTTGTTGAAACCACAGCCGGTCTCAAATTCTTAGCCTTTAAGCCTCTGCTCGCCGATTACGTCCTCTCCATGCCACGTGGCGCGACAATTGTCTATCCAAAAGATGCAGCGCTGATTCTTGGTTTTGCAGATGTGGGCCCCGGCGACAGTGTTCTCGAAGCGGGAGTTGGATCCGGCGCTCTTACGATCTCACTCTTGCGGGCCGTAGGTCCAACAGGTTCAGTAGATTCTTTTGAACGCAGAGATGAGTTTGCTCAGATCGCCCGGAAGAATGTTGAAAACTATTTCAATGGCTTACCGCCCAACTGGTCACTCACTCTTGGTTCGGTTCAAGAGGTTGAACGAGTTGCCAAATACGATCGAATTATTCTCGACATGCTCGCACCTTGGGAGTGTGTTGAAATGGCAGATGAGGTGTTGCACCCTGGTGGAGTGTTGCTCGCCTATGTCGCCACTACCACCCAACTCTCTGTGATGGCGGAGGCTATTAAGGACTCTGGACGTTTCACAGAACCCGAATCGAGTGAGTCGTTAGTTCGCCAGTGGCACCATGAAGGACTGGCGGTCCGACCCGTTCATCGCATGATTGGACACACCGGATTTCTGATCCAAGCGCGTCGACTTGCGCCCGGTGTCACCGCACCGCTTCGCCGCAGACGCCCATCAAAAGGCGCCTACGGACTTCCGGAAGATGAAGCAGTCGTCGAGTAAGTCTTTACTTCACTCCTGTTAAATCGACAACAAAGAGCAGAGTCTCGTTAGGCCCGATCGGGCCAGAGCCATTCGGGCCGTAAGCAAGTGCTGGTGGAATAACAAGGAGACGACGTCCGCCTACCTTCATGCCGGGTATGCCTTGTTGCCAACCTGGAATCACTTGCGAGAGTGGAAAGGTAGCTGGTCCTTGCGACCACGAGGACTGGATAATTTGGCCGGTCTTCCATGACATCAAAACGTAGTGCGCCGTGACGGCGGAGGCAGATGTTGCTTGTGCGCCATGACCAACAATAATGTCCTTGCTCACAAGCGTCGTTGGTGCTGCGCCTTCTGGCTTTCCAATAACAGGAGCAACTCCAGCTTGAGCGGAGACGGAAGGTAGGTTTTGGGTCACTTGCGTGGCCTTTCTAGTAGCGGAAGGGGTTGGCTTCGGTTTGGTGGCCCCATAAGAGAGATCCGAGAGAGCTAGAGCAGATACAGCGAGTACAGCAGCCAAAATGGTTTTGCGGGTTCGAGAGATTTGCATCATGAAAACTCCTTTTTCTTACTTTTAACTGCAGGGAAATCAACGCTCCGAGGATAGCAAAGGCCTAGGCTCTCCTTCATGTCCAGCACTAAGTCAGAGCGCCTGATTAATCTCACAATGGCGTTACTCGGCACACGGAGATACCTCAGTAAATCCGAGATCTTCTCCAGTGTTGCTGGCTACGAGGGATCTGCCGTGACCATGGAACGCATGTTTGAACGGGACAAGGATGAACTTCGCGCGTTGGGCATCAATATTGAAGTAGGAAGCCACGACCAGTTGTTTGAAGATGAGGTTGGCTATCGCATCAATCGATCCTCGTACGGGATGGAACTTCCCGAACTCACCGCGGAAGAAGTTTCACTCATCTCCCTCGCAAGTAAGGTCTGGCGAGATGAAGCTCTAAGCAGTGCAGCGCAGAGCTCGATGCGCAAAATCGGAGTTGAGAACAGTTTCGATGAACCAACGACATCGCTTATTTTTTCAGATAATGTCACTCAACACTTCGAGATAATTCTTGACTGCATAGCGAATCGAAAGCCGATCACCTTTACTTACCAGGCCAGGTCATCAACCCTTCGCGAAGTTAATCCCTACGAACTCACTTTATGGCGGGGATCCTGGTATCTGATCGGCGATGATCGAGCAAAGGATGAGATCCGTGTTTTCAAGGTAGATCGAATCCAAGGTGTCATAAAATTGCTTTCTACTTCAAATCATTTCGATCGACCCGCGGATTTCCACGGTAAGAACCATCTGATCATGATGAACTCAGATTCACAGTACTTCTGTGCCATAAAACTGAGAAAGGGGAGGGGAAACGAGCTACGCACTCGAGGGACTCTCACACCGCTCGATGAAGAATGGGATCTGGCAGAATTTGTGACAACAGATCTCTTTCAGACTGCTTCTCAAGTTTTGCGATTCGGAGCTGATGCAGTGGCCATCGAACCACAGGAACTGCGCGATGAGATCATCGGTCGGTTACAGGTGAAGATCTCATGAGTGAAAACTCACTCATTCAAGTAGCTCGCGCTCTTGATCTCATTCCTTATCTCTTAGCCAATCCTGGATCGAGTATCGCTTCGCTAGCTGAACAGTTTGGTACCTCCGATCTTCAAATCTCAAAGGATCTCGCACTGCTTCACATGTGTGGTCTTCCTGGATACAGCCACCTCGAACTCATTGATATCAACTACGAAGATCCAGAATTCGTGGAGGTGACCGATGCTCAAGTACTCGATCAGCCACGAAGACTCACCCGCATGGAAGCGATCTCGATCATCCTTGGCTTGGAGATCCTTCAATCGATCTCTACTGATGCTGTCGTTGTTTCTAAGATTGCTCAACTACGCACTAAAATTTCTGGCTTACTGAAAGATTATGAGATCGAGTTCGGGATCTCCGAAGAAATTCTCGAGACAACTCCTTATCTTGATGAGATACGTCGCGCGATCGCAGCGCGCCATCA
>CAIZGZ010000068.1 GCA_903932695.1 uncultured Actinomycetes bacterium
CGAGCCGAGTGGAATGAATATCGCAAGCAGGTCTCGGCCTTCGAATTAGACCGGTATTTGCCCGTTCTATAAGCCAGTTGTACGCTATGAGTATGAAATTGCGCAGCCTCCTCCTTCGCTGCCGCGACGGGGCCAACTAACCGGTCCCCCTGTCGCGGGGTTTGGTGTTGCCGGTGAACAACCAAATCCGCGAATCAAGTAAGGAGCAGTTCATGTCTTTTCCCAAGCAACAACCATCACAGATGCCGGTAGCTCGCTACGCGCCTTTTATTCCGGTCGATCTCACAGATCGAACCTGGCCAACAAAGCGAATCACGCATGCACCTCAGTGGTGCTCCGTCGATCTACGAGATGGAAATCAAGCACTGATTGATCCGATGGATCCACATCGCAAACTCACCATGTTCAACTTATTGGTGAAGATGGGATACAAGGAGATCGAGGTCGGCTTCCCATCTGCATCGCAGACAGATTTTGATTTTGTTCGCAAGATTATCGATGAAGATCTCATTCCAGATGATGTCATCATCCAGGTTTTGACCCAAGCACGTGAACCGCTGATCAAGCGCACCTTTGAGGCGATCGCAGGTTCCAAGCAGGCGGTTGTTCACCTCTATAACTCAACATCCACATTGCAGCGTCGAGTCGTATTTGGTCAAGATAAGGATGGGATCAAAGCGATCGCAGTCGAAGGAGCAAAGCTCTGTAAAGAGATGGCTGCAACAATTCCTGGCACCAAAGTATTTTTTGAGTATAGCCCTGAGTCATATACCGGGACTGAGCTGGAATATGCCAAAGAGGTCTGCGATGCGGTGAACGATGTGTGGCAGCCAACTCCGGATCACAAGACAATTATTAATCTGCCCGCGACGGTCGAGATGGCATCTCCAAATGTTTATGCAGACTCCATCGAATGGATGCATCGCCACTTGAAGTATCGCGATTCGATCGTTCTCTCGCTCCACCCACACAACGACCGCGGAACGGGTGTGGCCGCTGCGGAGCTGGCCTATCTCGCTGGCGCAGATCGCATCGAAGGAACGCTCTTTGGTAACGGAGAGCGCACCGGAAATGTTTGTTTGGTGACCCTTGGACTCAATCTATTTAGCCACGGCATCGATCCACATATTGACTTCAGTAATATCGATGAAATTCGTCGCACCGTTGAATATTGCAATCAACTCCGTGTGCCAGAACGTCATCCTTACGGCGGAGACTTGGTATTTACTGCATTTTCCGGCAGTCACCAAGATGCTATTAAAAAGGGCTTGGAACATATGGAGCGCGACGCTGCTGCGGCCGGCCGCACCATTGATCAACAGGAATGGGCGGTTCCATACCTACCGATCGACCCGAAAGATATCGGCCGCTCGTACGAGGCGGTAATCCGCGTTAACTCACAATCCGGCAAGGGTGGGGTCGCGTACCTCATGAAGAATGAGCATCAGCTCGACCTTCCTCGTCGATTGCAGATTGAATTTTCTCAAGTGGTGCAGAGCGAGACGGATTCCCAAGGTGGCGAAGTAAGTCCAGCTCAACTCTGGACAATATTTGAGAACGAATACCTACCATCCGAACATGGCTCATGGGGTCGATTCAAGCTGGCCGGCCTCTCTCAAAGCTCTCATTTAGATGAAGATGTGAAGCTCTCGGTCGAGCTGCTAGATAACGGCAATCTGCAAGCTCTCGTTGGATCGGGTAATGGTCCAATCGCCGCCTTTGTAGATATTCTCAATAAATACTTGGATGACACTTCGGTGCGAGTCTTGGATTACTACGAGCATGCACTCTCGGCTGGTGGCGATGCTAAGGCCGCGGCCTATCTTGAGTGTGAAGTAGGGGATAAGACCTTCTGGGGTGTGGGAATTGATTCCAGCACGACCACCGCATCACTCAAAGCCGTAGTGTCGGCGGTAAATCGAGGCCTTCGCCGGTAAAGGGCGATACGGTGGGCTTGTGTCTGCTACCTACCGTGATCAAGCTGTCGTCCTTCGAACGCAGAAACTCGGAGAAGCCGACCGGATCATCACCCTGCTGACTCGCGAGCATGGCCGCATCAAGGCGGTCGCCAAAGGTGTCCGTCGTACCAAATCTCGATGGGGAGCTCGGCTCGAGCCAGCTTCACATGTTGACCTCCAGCTTTACTCGGGCCGGACTTTCGAGACCGTCACCCAAGCGGTCAGTATCGAGAATTTTGGCGACACGCTCTCACTCGATTATCAACGTTGGACGGTTGCATCAGCGATTTTGGAGGCAGCTGAGAGATTTACTGCTCAAGAGCATGAGCCTTCGTTGCAGCAGTACCTGCTCTTAGTGGGTGCGCTCAAGGCGCTGGCGCATGAAACCTACGACGGTTCCTTAATTCTCGACGCGTATCTGCTCCGCTCACTCGCGGTAGCTGGATACGCACCATCACTCACCAACTGTTCGGTCTGTGATGCTCCAGGGCCACATCGCTTCTTCTCGTTAGTCGGTGGCGGAAGCGTCTGCACAACGTGCAAACCATCAGCCGCTCCGACACCTGCGCCAGAGACCCTCGAATTAATGCAACAACTCTTAAGCGGTGATTGGCCCGCCGCGAGTGCGAGCGAGCTGCGTTACCGACGCGAAGCATCTGGATTGGTTGCGGCGTATCTGCAATGGCATTTAGAGCGAGGTTTACGAAGTCTGCCGTTAGTTGAGAGAATATAGAGATGAGTTCAACTCCGAAGCCGGCCAAACCGCCCAAAGTCAAGAGCGTGCCGAACCACATTGCGGTTGTCATGGATGGAAATGGACGCTGGGCGAAGGCGCGAGGTTTACCTCGCACGGCCGGACATGAGGCTGGTGAGAAAGCACTTCTCGATGTTGTGCACGGTGCAATCGCAATCGGCGTAAAAGAGTTGAGCGCATACGCCTTCAGTACTGAAAATTGGCGACGCACCCCAGAAGAGGTGAAGTTTCTCCTCGGCTTTAACCGTGATGTATTGCGACGTCGCCGCGATGAGATGAATGATCTCGGGGTAAAGGTGCGATGGGTTGGTAAGCCTGGTCGACTCTGGAAATCAGTGATTGATGAGCTAGAAGAGGCCCAAGAGCTGACAAAGCGTAATTCTGTCATGACCCTCAATATGTGTGTGAATTATGGCGGTCGAGCTGAAATAACTGATGCGATGAAGGCGATGGCGCACGATGTACGAAGTAAGAAGCTTGAGCCTTCAGCCATTACCGAAAAGACGATTGAAAAATATCTCTACAGCCCCAAGATGAGCGATGTCGATATGTTTCTGCGCACCTCGGGGGAGCAGCGAACCTCCAATTTTCTGCCGTGGCAATCGGTCTATGCCGAAATGGTCTTTATGGATGTGCTCTGGCCGGATGTCGACCGCACAACTCTCTGGCGAGCTATTGAGATTTATAACGAGCGGGAGCGTAGGTTCGGCAAGGCATAACCAGGCTGATCTCCGAGCCAACACTTCCGGGTAATCAAGTACGATTGGGCTATGCATAACGCCCTTCTGCTCGCACTGATCACATCGGTTGCGACCGCTTTGGGTGGCGCATTAGCGCTTAAAGTTCGCGATCGCACCCATATTATTTTGGGGTTGGCTGCAGGCCTCATGCTCGGATTGGTATTTTTCGATCTCATTCCCACCGTCTTTACGGAGAATGGTGCCTCCTTTGGCGGTGTACGAAGCGTCTCTCTCGCAATCGTGGTTGGATTTTTACTCCTTCATCTCGTAGAACGCCTCTTTGCTACCCACGAGCCACATGAATCGCATTATGGTGATGCAGATGATCATCACCATAAACATTATGCCGGTTCACTCGCAGCACTGGCGATGGGTGGGCACGTCTTTGCGGATGGACTTGGCGTGGGTGCAGCGTTTCGAGTCAGCAGTTCGCTCGGGCTTGCAGTCTTCGCTGCGATCGTCGTTCACGCCTTTAGCGATGGACTCAACACCGTCACATTTCTCGTCAAAGAACATATGTGGACGAAGAAGGCGAGCGGTCTGCTCCTTGTAGATGCGCTTGGTCGAGTTGGCGGAGCGGCGGTTGGTTCCTATGTCGCCTTCGGTCACAATTGGATTGCGCTCTACCTCGCCCTCTTTGCCGGTTTTGTCATCTACATCGCAACCTCACATATCTTGCCTGAGGCACACTCGCGCCATCCCTCTAAATGGACTTTGGTGGCGACGATCGTGGGCGTCTTAGTGATGTGGGCGGTCGTGGCGGGCGGGGCTTAAGCAAAGAGCTCGTAGTAAACTTGCCAACCTTGCGACCCGCAAGATGAAAGCCGACAGCCAGCCGGACAGAGGAGATTACTGTGGCCGCAGATAGACTCGAGACAATTGTTAGCCTCGCAAAGCGTCGAGGTTTTGTCTACCCATCATCAGAGATTTACGGCGGATTACGCGCCGCGTGGGATTACGGCCCATTGGGCGTAGAACTCAAGAACAATGTGAAGCGCCAGTGGTGGAAGAGCATGGTGCAAGGCCGTGAAGATGTCGTCGGTCTTGACTCAAGTGTCATCCTCGCACGCGAAGTCTGGCAGGCATCCGGTCACGTAGAGACCTTCTCTGACCCACTTACTGAATGTACTGAGTGCCACAAGCGCTACCGTGCCGACCATCTCGAAGAAGCATTTGAGGCCAAGCATGGTCGCCCAGCAACATCGATGGCTGAGATCGGTTGCCCTAATTGCGGCAATAAAGGAAAGTTCACAACACCGCGTCAATTCTCCGGATTGCTCAAGACATTTCTTGGTGCGGTAGAGGATGAGTCCGGACTTGCATATCTCCGCCCAGAGACTGCTCAAGGAATCTTTATCAACTTTGATAATGTGGCAACAACTTCACGAAAGAAGCCACCGTTCGGAATAGGCCAGATTGGAAAGTCTTTCCGCAACGAAATTACGCCAGGTAACTTCATCTTCCGTACTCGCGAATTTGAGCAGATGGAGATGGAGTACTTCGTCGTCCCTGGTACCGATGAAGAGTGGCATCAATATTGGATCGATACCCGACTCGAGTGGTACAAAGATTTGGGTATCAATCCCGAGCGCTTGCGCCTCTTCGAGCATCCGAAAGAGAAGCTCTCTCATTACTCAAAGCGCACAGTTGATATCGAATATAAATTTGAATTCAATGGCACTGAGTGGGGCGAGCTCGAAGGTATCGCTTCGCGAACCGACTTTGATCTGAAGGCGCATAGCGCTGCTTCTGGAAAAGACCTCACGTGGTTTGACCAAGAGAAGAATGAGCGTTGGACACCATTTGTGATCGAACCAGCTGCTGGCGTAGATCGCTGCACCCTTACCTTCATGATGGATGCCTTTACCGAAGACGAAGCTCCAAATGCAAAGGGCGAGATGGAGAAGCGTGCTGTGATGAAGTTAGATCATCGCCTTGCACCGATTAAGGTTGCCGTTCTGCCGCTCTCACGTAATGCCGATCTTTCGCCAAAGGCGCGAGATCTCGCTGCGGAGTTGCGCAAGAATTGGTCGGTTGACTTTGATGATGCTGGCGCAATTGGTCGCCGTTACCGCCGCCAAGACGAAGTGGGTACGCCATATTGCATCACCGTCGATTTTGAGACGCTCGATGACAATGCGGTGACGATTCGTGATCGCGACACAATGGCGCAAGAACGTATTGGTCTAGATCAGGTGAGCGCTTGGCTCGCACCACGACTTCTTGGTTGCTAGTCTCGCTATCACGCTAGCTCCTTCACCATGACAACGCTTTCGCAGATTCCTGCGCTCCGACTGCCCATTAGCAATGGGCAGTTCCAGAACAATGAGGTCATTCTCGATACACCGGTGGTGCTCGCCCCGATGGCAGGAATCACCAACTCGGCATTTAGAACGCTCTGCCGTGAACAAGGTGCAGGACTCTTTGTCTCTGAAATGGTGACAGCGCGTGCATTGATCGAGCGTCATCCAGAGACGATGCGCCTGATCACACCGGGAGTAGGGGAGTCGCCACGTTCGGTGCAACTCTATGCAGTTGATCCGGTGGTCGTGGGTCAAGCGATCACAATGTTGATGGAAGAAAATCTTGCCGATCACATCGATCTCAACTTCGGTTGCCCGGTACCTAAGGTGACGAGGCGAGGCGGCGGCGCGGCCCTACCGTTTAAGCGAAAGTTGTTCTCGGCAATCGTTGGATCTGCCGTGAAGGCTGCTGCGCCGTATGGGGTTCCTGTAACCGTGAAGATGCGAATCGGAATTGATAGCGATCACCACACCTACCTTGAAGCCGCACAATCCGCCGCTGATCAAGGTGTTGCTTGGGTAGCTCTGCATGCGAGAACTGCCGAACAACTCTACGAAGGGCAGGCCGATTGGTCTGCGATTACTCGGCTTGTCGAACATATGAAGCCAACCGGAGTTCCGGTTTTGGGTAATGGTGATATCTGGTCCGGTAGTGATGGTTTACGCATGGTTCAAGAGACCGGTTGCGCGGGCGTTGTTGTAGGGCGCGGCTGTTTGGGCCGGCCATGGCTCTTTGCAGAGTTGAAGTCGGCATTTGCTGGCGAAGAGTTACCGGAATTACCCACACTCTTTGAGGTCCGCGAAATTATGTTCCGTCACGGTCAACTCTTAGTGGATTTCTTCGAAGCCGAAGGTCGAGCAATGCGAGATCTCCGTAAGCATATGGCCTGGTATCTCAAGGGATTTTCGGTTCCTCGGGAACTTCGCGCGGCGTTCGGTATGGTCTCTTCACTCGGTGAGCTAGAACATTTGCTTTCGCAGCTAACCGACCAACCATATCCAGTCACGATCGCCGAGGCACCACGCGGTCGCCGTAGCCACGGTCGTGCGGTCTCATTGCCAGATGGTTGGCTCAACGATCCTGATGAATTCGCATCGATCACCATTGACGATGCTGTCTCGGGTGGATAGGCATGTTTCTCTTTAAGATCGCTCGGCGAATCTTTGCCTTTATTCTTCTTCTGATTATCATCGTGCCGAGTTATGTCGCGACGAGTATTTGGTACAGCGCGCACCATGTGGGACCACGCCCGAGTGATCTCATCGTTGTACTTGGTGCCGCTGAAGACAATGGGACTCCGACACCGATTTTGGCGCAGCGGATCACTCAAGCAAAGTTGGCCTACGAGTCTGGACTGGCTCCACAAATATTGACTGTAGGTGGTGGTCAAAGCGGAGATCGTTATACAGAAGCATCTGCGAGCCGCAACTCATTGATCGCACAAGGGGTTCCGCATAAGAGTGTGGTCGCGTTACCAATCGGCAAGGACACGCTCTCGAGCACCATCGCCTATGTTGGCTATATGAAAGTGCATCATCTCCAATCGGTCATCATCTCCACCGATCCTTACCACTGTTATCGAGCCCTTGCCGAAGCAAAAGATTTGGGGGTAGCCGCCTCGTGTAATCCAGTGCAGGCGGGACCAGGCTCGCTTTCAGCAACCGGGTTGCGCTACATCATTCGCGAGACCGGTGCCTACTTGGCATATAAGACGGTTGGCCAATTCGGCATACATTTAAGCGATCAAGTAAAGAAATAGTTGGTTAGGCTTGGGATATGGTCCTGAAGGCAGCACACGAATCGAGCGGGTATAGCTCTAGTGATCGCGACCGCTTTCTGCACGAGCCGGCCAAACGCGGCGGTCGGACCGAGTTTGCGCGCGATCGAGCCCGCATCATCCACTCATTTGCCTTACGACGACTCGCTGCAAAAACTCAAGTTGCAGTCCCATGGCTCACAGATTTTCCGCGCACCAGGCTCTCGCACTCTCTTGAGTGTGCACAAGTAGGTCGCGAGTTAGGAGCTGCTCTCGGCGCTGATCCCGATCTTATGGAAGGCGCATGCCTCGCCCACGATATTGGCCACCCACCATTTGGTCACAATGGTGAGGATGCGCTTAACGCGGTATCTGATAGTTGTGGCGGCTTTGAGGGCAATGCGCAATCTTTTCGCCTGCTCGTGCGACTCGAAGCAAAGACCGTAGATTCTGATGGACGTTCCGTCGGACTTAATCTCACGCGAGCCTCACTCGATGCGGCAACAAAATATCCGTGGCCACGCGCAGTGAACACCAAGAAATTTGGTGTCTACGATGATGACCTCGAAATTTTTCATTGGGTACGTGAAGGCGCACCAGCAGGTCTGCAATCGATCGAAGCCCAGATTATGGATTGGTCGGATGATGTTGCGTATAGCGTCCACGACCTAGAAGACGCGCTCGTTACCGGCCACGTCAAGCTTGAGAATTTACGGGTTGATCTACCCGAACTCTTTGCGGTCGCATCACAGAGCTATCTTCACGACATTAGCGAAGCAGAAGCGGAGGTCGCGCTTACTGGGCTACAGAACTTATCGTGCTGGCCCAAGAGCTACAACGGTAGCCATCGCGATCTGGCTGGTCTGAAAGATTTGGCGAGCCAGCTCGTAGGTAGGTTTGCCCTCGCCGCAGAGAGCGCTACGCGCGATCAATATGGCGACGGCGACCTCACCCGATACAGCGCAAATTTGATCATTCCACGTGCTCAACGAGTAGAAGTAGCGCTCCTCAAATCAATGGCCGGGTTCTATGTGATCAATGCGAGTGCAGCGCAAGAGCGATATGCCGAGCAACAGATTGTGATCCAAGAGCTGGTCGAGATGGTCCTTGCCCAAGCACCGGCCTCACTCGAGTCCTTCTTCCTTGATGATTGGGTGCGGGCATCCAACGATGCCCAGAAGCTACGCGTCGTAGTGGATCAGGTCGCCTGCCTCACCGATCCAGGTGCATATGCGCTCCACGCCAAACTCAAAGGCACGGTGGCTTAAGACGCCCCGCCAATTCCAAGTAGGATGGGGTTATGGCCGGTCGAATTAGGGATGAGGATGTCGCATACGTTCGCGACCACACCCCAATCGATGATGTGATTGGTGACTACGTACAGCTCAAGAACGCCGGTGGTGGCCAGAAGAAGGGCCTATGCCCATTTCACGATGAGAAGAGTCCCTCCTTCCATGTGACGCCGAGCAAAGGCTATTTCCACTGCTTTGGCTGTGGCGTCGGTGGCGACTCCATCAATTTCTTGATGAAGCTTGAGCACCTCACCTTTAGCGAGACAGTCGAGCGTCTTGCCGATCGCATTGGTTACCAACTTCGCTACGACAGTACGGGACCAACCCAGAACCCAGGAATTAATCGCGCGCGATTAGTCGCCGCCAACACAGCAGCTGCGGCTTTCTATCGCGAACAACTCTTACTGCCAGGACCTGCTCAACTCGGTCGAGATTTTCTGGCGGGACGAGGTTTTGATCGTGATGCAGCAACGCTCTTTGGAGTTGGCTACGCGCCAGATGAATGGGATGCGCTCTATAAGCATCTACGAACTCAAGGTTTTACTGATAACGAACTCAATCTCGCCGGCCTCACAAAAGAGGGCTCGCGCGGTGGTCTGATTGATCGGTTCCGCAATCGCCTGGTCTGGCCGATCAAAGATATCTCTGGTGATGTCGTGGGATTTGGAGCTCGCAAGTTAGCGGGGGATGATCAGGACCAAGGCCCGAAGTACCTCAATACCGCCGAGACTCCGATCTATAAGAAATCCCAGATTCTCTACGGCCTAGAGATGGCCAAGAAAGAGATCTCAAAGAAACGACAGGTTGTCATCGTTGAGGGATATACCGATGTGATGGCTGCCCACTTAGCAGGAGTAACTACTGCAGTGGCGACCTGTGGAACCGCATTTGGCGATGACCACATCCGCATTATTCGCAGATTGCTGATGGATGATGATGCATTTAGGGGAGAGGTGATCTTCACTTTCGATGGCGATGCCGCCGGACAGAAAGCTGCGCTGCGCGCCTTTGATGATGACCAGAAATTTGTTGCTCAAACTTTCGTTGCGGTCGAACCGACCGGAAAAGATCCATGCGAACTACGACAAAGCGGCGGCGACTTAGCTGTTCGTGACTTGATCGCGCGGCGCGTTCCACTCTTTGAATTCGCCATGCGTTCAGTGATTAAGCAATATGACATAGCAACCGCAGAAGGTCGGGTCAGTGCGCTTAACCAAGTTGCACCACTTGTCGGCAAGATTCGCGATGCCTCACTCCGCCCCGAATATGTTCGACTCGTCGCAGGCTGGCTTGGCATGGAAGTCGATACCGTCAGCGCTGCAGTCAAGCGAGTAGCTGGGCGAAGCAATACGCCGCTGCCAGATGCCCCTCCCATGCAGATTAATCTCAAGGATCCAATTTTGATGTTGGAGCGCGAGGTCCTTAAGGTGAAATTACAGTCGCCCGAACTAGCGGCTGCCTGGAATGAGATCGAGCCAAATGCATTTACCTACCCACCGTACGAACAACTCCGTCGCCAGATCGACGCCTTGCCAGATCTCAGCATCGCCTCGCTCTTGGAGCGCACCGAAGATGAACCACTTCGCAATCTGATCACTGAGCTGACGGTTGAACCAATCCGCACCGATGGGTTGGTCTCAGAGCGCTATGGCCAGAGCATCGTTGCTCGGTTACGTGAATTGGCGCTAGGTCGCCAGATCGCTGAGATTAAGTCGACTCTGCAGCGGATTAACCCGGTCGAGGAAGAGGCGAGATATACCGAGATCTTCACCGCCCTGGTGGCTCAAGAGGCCCTGCGCCGGGCCCAGAAAGAGATCGCGCTGGCCGAGGAGGAGTAGCCTCAACTGGCCCGATACCAAACTAGCGCTTGATTTAGCGTGGCGCCCACTTCTTGATAAGATTCCGGTCTTGCCCGTTAACGGGGCAGGTGTTTGATCCCTCATAGCTCAATTGGCAGAGCAGCCGACTGTTAATCGGCAGGTTCTTGGTTCGAGTCCAAGTGAGGGAGCGGCTACCTCGAGAGCACTCTTGAGGAGTGAGAGGAATTCATGGCTCGCAATTCCATCGCCGAATCTTGGCGTCAAAACAATCTTGCCACCCGCATCCTTCGCGCGGCGCTTGGCTTCACCTGGTTTTACGGTGGCTGGCAGAAAGCATCCGATCCAACATTTCTCGATAAGGCCTCACCCAATTACATCGGCGCCCAAATCCAGGGCTACTCAAAGAGTTCTCCGATCGGCTTCTTTCTACGCCACTTTGTAGAACATGCAACGCAAGTAGGCGTTTTGGTGATGTTGACCGAATTCGCAATTGGCATCGCGGTACTCACCGGCATCTGGTTGCAGGCGGCCATCATTGGTGGCGCGCTCGTCTCCTTCGGACTGTGGATCACCGTTACATGGCATGCCTATCCATACTTCCTTGGAAGCGATACCGCTTACCTCGTCATGTGGATCGCACTCTTTGCACTCATTCGTCAGCAATATGCGGGCCGTCGTGCACCAAAGGTCGTTCCTATTGCTGAGCGACGCGAATTTGTTCGTTTACTTGGCGTGGGTGTCGGAGCAGTGATTGCGGCAATGGGGGCGAGCAAGCTACAGAAGAGCCTGCCAAAATCAGCGGCTGGTGCAGAGATCGTCAAACTTGCAAAGTTCCCAGTTGGATCAACAATGACCTACACAGCACCTGATGGAAATGCCGCGGTGCTCTTTAGAACAGCAGCCGGTGTCTTTGCGTACTCTGCGGTCTGCACCCACCAAGGATGCGTCGTCTCATATAACTCCTCATCGAAGACGCTTGATTGCCCTTGCCATGGCGGACAGTTTGATCCCTATAACGGCGGAGCGGTCCTAGGAGGCCCACCTCCAGCGCCACTACCAAAGTACAGCGTGGCTATTAAAGGCGATGCAATCGTCAGCGCATAAGCCGACCACCTGCTCTTCTTACCTTGATGGATGTAACCCACCGTTAACAACGGTGGGTTATTCTTTTGCCATGGGAATCTTTAAGCTTCAAATCGCGCTACCTGACCGTCCGGGCTCACTGGGAGCAGTCGCATCTGCTATTGGCTTCGCCGGTGGGGATATCCGCTCGCTCGTCACAGTTAGCACCGAAAACGGTAAAGGCGTCGATGACATCACTGTGGCTATCCCAGGAACCGATCCCACTGACCTGCTTCAGGTGCTCAGTGATATCGGCGGAGTAGAAGTCCGCAGCATCGATCCAGTCCTTTAATTTTTCCTGTTCTCCTTGTTCTTCTTGCCCCAGCGGGCATATAGCTCAGAGAAGTTTTACGCTAACCCAAGGGATTGAGCAGTATCACTAATCATCTGGTCGAGATTGCATGATGGCGTCCAATCCAGGATCGTCTTGGCGCGATCAATCGATGCAACCAAAGTCGCTGGATCGCCAGCCCGACGCGGGCTCATGACGGCAGGAATAGGGCGCTCGAGAACACGCTGCGCAGCTGCGACAACTTCCTTCACCGAGTATCCGCCACCGCTTCCCAAATTAATAATTTCGTGCTGACCGTGGCGCAGATTGTGAAGCGCCTTGATGTGGGCATCGATGAGATCCACGACATGGACATAGTCTCGGATACAGGTGCCATCTGGAGTTGGCCAATCATCACCAAAGATCTGCAGCGGCGAGCTCTCTGTTGCTTTCAAGACATTGGGAATGAGATGGGTCTCTGGATTATGGCGTTCTGCTAGCCAGCCAGAGTTCGAGCGATATGCACCAGCAACATTGAAATAGCGAAGCGAGATTGCGCTGAGGTTTGAGCC
>CAIZGZ010000069.1 GCA_903932695.1 uncultured Actinomycetes bacterium
AAGCACAGCGCGGCTGAGTTTCATCACGGACTCTAAATTGACTCCAATGACTTTCTGCCAGAGTTCATCATCTAGTTCGGCTAGTGGAACAAAATCATCCATGATTCCTGCGTTGTTCACCAAGATATCAATCCGATTGCCGGCAGCCGTTAGTGCTCGTGCGATCGTGGCCTCATCACGTAAATCTCCAACAACGGATGTGAAGGTCAAACCTTGTGGGGTCAACTCCGCGGCCAACTCTGTTAGCTGGCTCTCGACGACCTCAACCCCAACAGCGGTGCCACCTTCTTGCAAGAAACGAATCAGGGTAGCGCGCCCAATTCCCGAACCAGCACCGGTAATGATTGCAACCTTGCCAGCAAAGCGATCTTTAAACATCTGCGTTACCTTTCTTCTCACCATCTTTAATCTGCTGCAGTACACCAACAACCGAGAAGATTGCTAATACCGAGATCACGCCAGCTAAGGCGAGATAGACATCGCGCGGCACATGTCGCGCCATCGCCACAATATAGATATCGGGAATCGCAAAGTTGAGCGCTGAATAGAGTCCGTATTTTCGTACGCCTGGGCGGTGCTTTTTAAATATTGCTACGACGAGGCGAGCGGTTGAAATTCCATACAACCACGAAGTGATGAGGTCTACGACGAAGAAACCAATTGGATTGACGCCATATTTTCCTAGGGTTTTCCAGACCACGAAGGTAGCGACAAAGGTATAGACGACAATCGTGCTCGCCCAAATACGCTCCCAGAAGGTTTGGCGCTTGGATCTAGGTAGCTCGTGAGACATATCGCCAGTTTACGCGCTAAAGTTGGAATACCACGGGAGTTCGGTAGCACCGGACTGAGAGGAAGACAGAGAGTCTTCGACCGTCTTCACCTGATCTGGGTAATGCCAGCGCAGGGAGGCTGCTCACACACCCCGTGCCTACCCCTCGCAAGAGGATGAAAAGGGCACCCGATGAAGATTTTTACTCATCCTAAGAAGAGGATGATCACCGCTGTAGTCGCGATTGTCGGTATCGCAGCGGTCGGTTTTGTCGTCAAGAGTTCATCACTTACCCAATCGCGGGATGTTGTATTAGTAACACACGATTCATTTGTCATGAGCAAATCCCTCATTCAGGAATTTGATAAGAGAACTGGTTATCACCTCAGGCTAATCAGTGCCGGTGATGCTGGAGCCATGACGAATCGACTCATCTTGACATCGCGTGCACCAATTGGTGATGCGGTATTCGGTATTGATAACACCTTGGCTGGTACGGCTCTTGCTCATCATTTGATCAACGGTGCGCTGACTCCCACCGATTTCGGCGATGTCTGTTTCAACTATGACAAGTATTGGTTTGCAAATCATCATTTTGCTGCGCCTTCAAGTATTAGCGATCTCACGAAGCCGCAATACAAGAAGCTCACTGTGATCGAAAATCCAGAGAGCTCATCGCCCGGCCTTGCCTTCCTTGCAGCGACCGTAGATAAGTTTGGTGCGGCATCCTGGAGCGCTTATTGGAGGGCACTCAAAGCTAATCAAGTAAAGGTGGATGACGGCTGGGAGGCCGCTTACTACACAGATTTCTCCGGCTCTAGCGGCAAGGGTGCCTACCCGATCGTCCTGAGTTATGGCACGTCCCCAGCAGATGAAGTTCGAGGAAGCTCGGGCAGCCAGACCGCGAGCATCCAAGACGATTGCTTTAAGCAGACCGAGTATGTCGGCGTGCTCAATGGTGCTCATAACATTGAAGGCGCAAAGGCGCTGATCTCGTTCCTGCTCTCACCGACCTTCCAGTCGACCTTCCCAACCACCATGTATATGTATCCGATAGCCAAAGGTGTTGCCATCCCGGCAGAGTGGAGCAAGTACACCTCACTGCCAATGTGGACTTATGGCGATACTTTGAACTTTGATCGCGATCGCGCGCAGTGGCTTGCGAAGTGGAGCCAAATTTTTGGCTAGCAGGCAGCGCCATCAGCTCCGATGGGGGCCACTGCTTCCTCTCGGTTTTATCGCGATCTTCTTCTACCAACCACTCTTTCGGATCCTGAGTGAATCTTTTGGTGCGAAGAGCTTTGGCTATCTCACGAGTGCAAGCACCTACTCGGTGCTCTGGTTTACG
>CAIZGZ010000070.1 GCA_903932695.1 uncultured Actinomycetes bacterium
GGTTGCCTTTGGGTAGAGCACATATCGCGTCTCCCAATCAGGTTGGAACTTTGCATTGAAGCGATAGAGCGATTCAACTTGGAAGAAGTTAGAGAAGAAGCGAATCAAGTTACGAGTTCCGCGAGTAACCGGTCCAGCACTAATTTTATCCGCGCGATCAAAGAGTGATCGAAACGCGGCGAAGTTAAGCGAGACACGAGTAAAACCATGCTCTCGGGCCCATTCAACGGTCTCAACGATCATGAGTTCATTGACGCCAGCATCGGTGCCGCGTTCACGTTGCATCCGATCGAGTGAGAGACCATCGGTTGTCCATGGAACGTAATAGAGCAGCCCTTTAATAGCGCCATCTAAGCGGGCAATGGTGATGTAGGTATCTGGGTCGATCGATTCACCAAAACGATCCATCGACATCGAGAAACCGCGTTCTGCCACGCCATAACGCCATTCGTGTGCCAACGTGCGAAGTTCAGCCCCAACTTCTGGCGTGACATCTGACCACTTGTAGGTTCGGCAGGAATAGCCTTTGCGACGAATGCGATTGACCATCTGGCGAACGTTTGCCATTGGTCGACCTTCGAGGGTGAAATCCTTGACGCGAATAATTGCTTCATCGCCGATATCAATTGCAGTCATCCCTGCGTGCTCTACCCAGACTTCACCGCCATGGTCACTACATCCCATTACCGCAGGGGTCCAGGCATGCTCTTCTGCAATCTTCAGGAACTCTTCAATCGCGGCTGGCCAGAGACTAAATTCGCCAAAGGGATCTCCACTAGCAAGCATGACGCCTCCTTGAACGCGATAGGCGATTCCCGCCTTGCGATTGGGAGCCCAGACCACACTCTTGTCTCGACGGGTTGCAAAGTAGCCGAGTGAATCCTGGTCAAGATCGTGCTTAATGAGGGCACGAACTTGATCGAGATCTTCATCCGACATTTTTGCGATCGGCTTTACGCGGCGGAAGTAGTACCAGATTGGCACAAGGATGATGAAGAAACCGAATGTGCCGAGCGTGAAAGCCAATAGATCCGCGGTCTTTTCGGAGTGAAAACGCACCGGTCCGGCTACACCGATAAAGCCTTCAGCTACATAGGTAAAGATCTGAAGGAGAGAGGGATGGCCGACAAATTCGGTCTGGTCTCTAAATTTAAGGAGCAGGACGCTCGAAATGAAGAGAACGACAAGTGCGATACCAAAGCCAATGAGTGGTTGAAAGCGGGTAGTCGGATCGGATTTAGCGTAGAAAGATTTGTGGAACACGATCAGAATCGCAAAGAGCCCGAGCGCTAAGGCAATCTGCAGTGGATGCTGTCGTGATCGGAAGAGATCTGAAGTGATATTGATTCCGAGAATCACAAGCGTAAGAATCCAAGCGCGACGTTTGCGACGTCCCAATCCTCGTGCCAAGAGCATGAGAAGTAGGCCGGTAAAGATTGCCGCAGCTAACGCCGAGCCGGTGACGAATGCAGGGAAAGCATGGTTAATCGCGTGTACACGAACGCGCCACTTGCTATTGAGATTGGCAAGAATGTCGAGAAATCCGATCACAAATGCGATGCGACCGATCCAGACTGGAACCCACTTCTGTGTTTTCATTATCTAAAGACTCCTGTGTGTCCGAGTGAGTATCTGCCAGGTTGTGGATAGAAAGCTAAACCATGTGGCTCTTTGCCTACAGCAATACTGCGAAGGAATTTGTTGTGAACGATGTCAAAGACATAGACCACATTGTTGTAACGACCAGAGACCCAGAACTGAGTTCCATCAGCAGAGATGCCACCCATATCTGGACTTCCGCCACCAGGAATAACCATCTTCGCGATCACTTTGTTGTCGCTAAATCGAAGTACTGAGACGCTTCCCTCACCACGATTGCTAATCAACATAGTCTTGGAATCGCGCGTGACATATTCACCGTGTGCACCGTTACCGGTCTTGATGAGCTCAAACTTGCCAAAGGCATCAGCCTTCATCGCCCAGATGCCATTCGACATCATGTCAGCGATGTAAAAGGTAGAACCGTCAGGAGAGACCTTCACATCTTGAGGCATCGGTGACTTGGTATAGGTATGAGGCAGTGTTGCGGTGGCTATTACCTTCATGTTGGCGGTATCAACTTTGAGGACCTGGCCAGAGAATTCGCAGCTCACAATAAAGAAGCTGCCATCCTTGCTCCAGTCGGCGTGATTCAAACCATCGCAGCTCACGTGAACAATCTTTTTGATCGCCATCGTGTGCGGATCGCGAAAGACCATCTCCTTATCGGCTTCCGCCATGACGATCGCGTATTTACCGTTAGGCGTGAAATAAAGATTGTAAGGATCGTGCACGTAAATAGATTTGCCAGGCAATCCCGTCTTGGGATCGATCGGTGTGAGGTGGTTGCCCTCGTCGTCATTGACCCAGAGCGTCTTTAAATCCCACGATGGGACGACATGCTGGGGGCCTTTCGGCACCGGGAATGTGCGAATTACTTTGTATGTCGTTGGATCAATTTCGGTAACGGAGTTTCCGGTGTGGTTTGGTACGTACACACGCGCAGGAAAATCTTTGACTACTGGGCTTAACTGATTAGGGCGATCAGCTGCGTAGATATCGTTCTGATCTAATACTGGTGGCATCCCAGCAAGGGGAGTTGATGCGCTGACCGCGGTAGGTAGGAGCGTCAGTGCTGCAACAAAGAGTGCGGTAATTTTTTTCATTTACGCCTTCAATAGTGTGGTGAGTGTTACTGGCTTCAATCCTTTTGCATGAATATTTTCAAGGAGGGTCGGCATGGCATCGATGGTGTCTTGGTGACCGAAGTGAAGGCTGATGATGCTGCCATTTTTAATATCGCGAGCGACATCGCCCAAGACTGCAGCTTTACCGACATCTTGATAGTCATGGGAATCAACGTCATACGAGATGCATTGGGTATAGCCATACTTCGCGGCTGCCGCACGAATTCGGGCGGTTGAGTACTGAGTGCCCGAAGGTCTAAACCACTTGCCGTGATCGCCGGTTAGCTTTTTAAGTTCGGCGGCGCACAACGCGATCTCGCTATCAACCACTTTCGCACTCAGGGTCTTCATTTGGTAATGGTTCATGGTGTGATTACCAAGGTCGTAACCCGCATCGAGCATCTGCTTTGCCACTTGTGGGTAGCCCTGGAGCCAGGTACCGATGGCAAAGACCGAGATCGGTGTCGCGGTGCTCTTAAAGATTGCCAGGAGTTTCTGGACAATCGCTGGATCGCCGGCACCATGGAAGGTAAGAGCCACGTTGGGTACCGACCGAGAGCCGTGCACGATATCTGGGTGAGCCGCCGCTGCTACTCGCGCGAGAGCATGAGCGGGGGTTGCAATCAGGGATGCCCCTAACGCCCCCGTTATCAAGGCTGCGCCTTTGAGGATTTGGCGGCGATCAGGCTGATGGGGGGTCAGATCATGCATATCCCAAGGATACCGCCCGCCCCTTCCCAGTTAGCGGGAGCGTGAGGCGTAACGGCGAGCAGGTTTGCTAGTGTTCATA
>CAIZGZ010000071.1 GCA_903932695.1 uncultured Actinomycetes bacterium
CTCTACAACACCGAGGTTGGGGCCCAAGTGACCACCGGTTTTAGATACCTTTTCGATCAAGAAGCTGCGAATTTCGGCAGCCAAGAGATCGAGCTGGTCAGCGCTCAACCCTTTGAGGTCGGCTGGGCCTTCGATCTTCTCGAGCATCCCCTTAGTCTAGGAGATATTACGAAATTAGGCTGCGTAGAACGTATTGCATGATTCCACCGTGACGGTAGTAATCGGCCTCTCCCGGCGTATCAATACGGACTTTGGCCTCAAAACTCTTCTCCCCAGCCTTGACGGTGAGCACCTTAGGAGTTGTACCGGAGTTCAGGACATCGATCCCCAAGATCTCGAAAGTTTCGCTGCCATCTAGCCCCAACGAATCTGCGCTCTGTCCATCGATGAATTGCAGCGGCAAGACACCCATTCCAATGAGGTTTGATCGGTGGATGCGCTCGAAGGATTCGGAAATCACAACCCGGACGCCAAGCAGAGCGGTTCCCTTTGCAGCCCAGTCGCGTGATGAACCAGAGCCGTACTCCTTGCCGGCAAGAATGACGAGCGGCACTCCGGCTGCTTGGTAAGCGACCGATGCTTCGTAGATAGTGGTCTGCTCGCCATTATTCAAGAAGTTTCGAGTAAATCCGCCTTCAACGCCATCGAGAAGGAGGTTCTTCAATCGAATATTTGCAAAAGTTCCACGAATCATCACTTCATGATTACCGCGGCGAGAGCCATAGGAATTGAAGTCGGTGCGAGCGATTCCATGTTCGGCCAAATACTTTCCAGCCGGTGAATCCACCTTAATATTTCCGGCAGGTGAGATGTGATCGGTAGTTACCGAATCACCAAGAACTGCAAGGACACGAGCACCTGAAATATTTGTCACTGGCGCTGGAGTCCGTGACATGCCATCGAAGTACGGCGGCTTGCGAACATAGGTGGAGTCTGGCTCCCACTCAAAAGTCTTACCGATTGGTGTCTCAAGTGATTGCCAACGATGATCTCCGTCGAAGACCGTTGCATAATCCTTTTTAAACATCTCAGATGAGATACATGAGGCGATAACCTCATCGACCTCGGCGGTGCTTGGCCAGATATCGCGCAAGTAGACCGGATTACCGTTCTGATCTAGCCCCAGTGGGTCGCTCTCGAAATCGTGGTTCATCGTTCCGGCAAGCGCGTAGGCAACGACAAGCGGAGGTGATGCAAGGTAATTCATCTTTACATCTGGGCTAATGCGTCCCTCAAAGTTGCGATTACCAGAAAGGACTGCGGTAACAGCTAAATCATTCTCGTTGATCGCTTTGCTAATCTCGACTGGAAGTGGGCCTGAGTTTCCGATGCAGGTGACACAGCCATAGCCAACGAGGTTGAAACCAAGCTGCTCCATGTATCGGGTGAGATCAGCCTTGTCGTAGTAATCCGTGACTACCTTTGAGCCTGGAGCCAAGGTCGTCTTTACCCATGGCTTGCTCTGGAGACCCTTTTCTACCGCCTTCTTGGCCAGAAGCGCTGCGCCAATCATGACCGACGGATTGGAGGTGTTGGTGCACGAAGTGATCGAAGCGATCGCTACGGCGCCATTTGCAATCGAGGTTGGCTTGCCGCCAACGGTGACGTCGATCGATTCGCGTGAAGAGTTCTCTCCCAAATAAGAAGGGATAATCGTGTTGAAAGATTCCTTGGAGTTGCTTAGTGAAATGCGATCTTGCGGACGCTTTGGGCCCGAGATCGATGGAACGACATCGGCAAGGTCAAGTTCAACATACTCAGAGAAGCGAGGCTCAACTGCTGGGTCGTGCCACAATCCATTGCGTTTGGCATACTTCTCAACAAGTTCAATCTGTTCCGCACTGCGACCAGTAAGGGTGAGGTAGCGAAGCGTCTCGTCATCGATTGGGAAGATTGCACAAGTCGAACCATATTCAGGTGACATGTTGCCGATTGCGGTTCGATTGGCCATTGGGAGTGCAGATACGCCAGGGCCATAGAATTCGACGAACTTTCCGACAACGCCATGCTTGCGAAGTTGCTCGGTGATGGTAAGAACGAGATCGGTTGCCGTGGTTCCGACCGGCAATTCTCCCTTGAGTTTAAAACCGACGACTCGAGGAATGAGCATGGAGACTGGCTGACCAAGTAGCGCTGCCTCTGCTTCGATTCCGCCAACTCCCCAACCGAGAACACCCAAACCATTGACCATGGTGGTGTGTGAATCGGTACCCACAACCGTATCTGGATAGGCACGAAGCGTGCCATCGACGGTACGAGTCATGACTACGCGAGCTAAGTATTCAATATTTACTTGGTGGACGATTCCTGTTCCTGGTGGAACAACCTTGAACTCATCAAATGCGCTCTGGCCCCAACGTAGGAAGCGATAACGCTCCTTGTTTCGTTGATATTCGATATCGGTGTTCTCTTCAAATGAGCTCTTGGTGCCAAAGATATCTGCGATGACTGAGTGGTCGATCACCAATTCAGCTGGAGCAAGTGGGTTGACCTTTGCAGGATCTCCACCTAGTTCTGCGATCGCTTCACGCATTGTCGCAAGATCAACGACGCACGGAACGCCGGTGAAATCCTGCATGATCACGCGAGCCGGTGTGAATTGAATTTCAGTATCAGGTTCAGCTGCTGGATCCCATTGAGCTAACGCAGTGATTTGAGCGGCGGTGATATTTGCGCCATCTTCGGTGCGAAGCAGGTTTTCGAGCAAGACTTTGAGACTGAAGGGAAGGGTCTTAGCCCCTTCCAATCCGGTAATCTCGAAAATCTCGTAGCTGTTGGCCCCAACCTGGAGCTGACCTTTGGCGTTAAAAGAGTTCTTGCTCATGCGCCATAATCTAACGCAATTTAGAGAGGTCGGAAACGGGCCACACATTCGACGTGTTGGGTCATTGGGAAGAGGTCAAAGCCGACGATGTGATCCATCTTATAACCGTTGGCCAACAGGAGCTTGGCATCGCGGGCTAATGAGGCGGGGTCACACGAGACGTAGACGATGGTGAGCGGGTGGAGTCGAGTCATGACATCAATCACCTCTTCGCCAGCGCCGGTGCGCGGTGGGTCGAGCAAGAGGACATCGGCCTTGTCGATCTTCGGCAAACGGGCCTCAACTCGGCCAGGATGAATTTCAATATTGCCAAACCCCTTAAAAATCTTCTGCGCATCCGCAATTGCACGAGCGCCAGACTCGATCAGGTGTACGCGACCCTTGGGGCCAACGACCTTGGCTAGCGCCGCAGTAAAGAGTCCTGCACCACCGTAGAGATCGCAGACGATATCTCCGCTCTCTAATTCAATGATGGAGAGAACTTCGTTGACCAAAGTCGAAGGTGCGCTCTTGTGGGACTGCCAGAATGATTGTGGTGAGATCTGGTAGGTAAACTCCCCCACCTTCTCATTGAGTTGAGTTGGTCCGGAGATACTGCGGCCGGCGCGTGAAATATTTACCTGACCTGTGCTAGTCGAAGCAGCTTCGATCCGATCATCGCCACCCCACTTACGCGTAGCGAGAGCCGGTACATCGATCAACTCATCAGCGATGAGACAGTCGTGAATTTCTACAACCTCATTACTGCGGTTGGCGTAGAGGCCGATATGCCCGGTATCACCAATCGCAAAATCCATTCGGGTGCGCCAGTGGAGACCATCTGCCGGCTCGACCGGTAAAACTTCACACTCAATATCCAACCCGCCAAGTCGTGAGAATTGTTCGACGATGACGTCGGCCTTGAGTTCTCGTTGGTAAGCCAGATCGATATGTTGGAAATCGCAACCACCGCAGCCACCCGGGACCGCATACTCGCACGGAGCCACGACTCGGTGCTTTGAGGCTTCGAGGATCTCGATCGCATCGCCCCTTGCCATCTTGGAGTTAACGGCGGTGATCTCCACCAGCGCACGCTCGCCTGGAATTCCATAGCGAACAAAGATGACCTGACCCTCAAATCGTGCGACACAGTGGCCGCCATGGGCGATCTTGCCGATCTCCACCTCAACGACTTCTCCTACCTGCAACCGCTCAGGGGCGAGCAGCGGTTCAAGCGCGTTGGCGGGGTCTAATTCTTCATTCATGCCTCAACCTTAATGGGAAGAATTGGCTACGGGTGGGTATAAGTTATCCCCGTGCATGTAGTCATTATGGGTTGCGGTCGAGTCGGAACTGGATTGGCCAAGGAGCTTGAAGCTGCGGGTCATTCGGTAGCAATTATTGATCAGAACCGTGAGGCTTTTCGCAGATTGGGTCCTGACTTTCAGGGACGCACCATCGCCGGCGTAGGTTTTGATCGCGATATTCTCCTTGAGGCGGGAATTGAACGAGCCGGCGCATTCGCAGCGGTCTCAAATGGCGATAACTCAAATATTCTCGCGGCGCGGGTAGCCCGCGAAAGTTATAACGTCTCTAATGTCGTTGCTCGCATCTACGATCCAGAGCGCGCGGAGATCTACCAACGTCTCGGTATCCCTACCGTTGCAACCGTTTTGTGGACCACGGATCAGATCATGCGTCGCCTCGCTCCGGAAGGTTCTCGGTCAGAATGGCGCGATGCCAGCGGAACGATCGAGCTCTGTGAAGTCGCACTCCATAAAGGCTGGTTCGGACGACCAATCACTCAGATCGAAGAGGCGGCAAATATTCGCGTCGCACTCATCACACGTCTAGGCGAAGGGCTCATCCCTCATTCGCATACCGTTCTCCAAGAGGGCGACTTAGTCCACGTCACGCTCTCTGAAGATCGTCGCGCCGCGGTGGATGCTCTCCTACTCAGTGCACCGGAAGGCGAGTAAGCCATGAAGATTGCAATTGCCGGAGCTGGAAATGTTGGACGTGCGATCGCACGCGAGCTCCTCGAAAATGGTCACCACGTCTTGCTGATGGATCGTGATCCAAAGGCGCTCAAAATGGATAGTGTTCCTCAAGCAGAATGGCTACTAGCCGATGCCTGTGAGATCGCATCGCTCGACAATGCAAAACTCTCTGGCTGCCAAGTTCTTGTTGCAGCGACCGGCGATGACAAAGTGAATTTAGTCTGCTCGTTACTCGCTAAAACTGAGTACGGCGTTCCTCGAGTTGTTGCTCGCATTAATCACCCAAAGAACGAGTGGCTCTTTGACTCCGCCTGGGGCGTAGATGTTGCAGTATCCACTCCCCGCATCATCTCTGCCTTGGTTGAAGAGGCGGTCACCGTTGGTGATGTCGTTCGACTCTTCTCGCTCAAGCGCGGTGGCGCAAATATGGTGGAGTTAACTCTTCCGGAGAGCGCTCAATGCTGCGGCAAGACGGTTGGCGAGATTAATCTTCCGCAAGATACCTCACTGGGAGCGATCGTTCGCGATGGCCACGTGATTGCACCTAACGACCAACAGTTATTGCTTAGTGGTGATGAACTGATCTTTATCTGCACGAGCGCGGCCGAAGATGCGCTCAAGGAGTCGCTACTCGGTCGGTAATTCGTTCGATCCCTCAACTTTGACGGTCGGAACTTTGCGCAAAATTAACCAGGTAAACCACCCTGCTAGGAAAAATAGTGGATAGCCCATCACGACGAGCGCGGTGCCAAGCCAATTGAGTTCATTCGCCTTGTAGAGCGGGTACTGAACCAGAAGACGCGAAATAAATAACCCAAACCAGATCCAGCCA
>CAIZGZ010000072.1 GCA_903932695.1 uncultured Actinomycetes bacterium
CGCTGCGCCAAATATCGCCGACAAGTCTTGGGTGACCGATCAATATGATCGTTATGTTCAAGGCAACTCTGTGCTCTCCCAACCAGAAGATTCAGGCATGATTCGTATCGATGAAGAGACCAACTTAGGTGTTGCTATCTCCACCGATGCCAATGCACGTTGGTCCTATTTGGATCCATACGAAGGTGTGAAGTTGGCGCTCCTCGAGTCCTGCCGCAACATCGCGGTCACGGGTGCAAAACCGCTAGCGATCACAAACTGCCTCAATTTTGGTTCGCCAGAAGATCCAGGTGTGATGTGGCAGTTCGCCGAGACCGTACGCGGACTCGCTGATATCGCGCTGGAGATGGGTTTGCCGGTCACTGGCGGTAACGTCTCGTTCTACAACCAGACCGGAAGCGTTGCGATCTTGCCTACTCCCGTTATTGGTGTACTTGGCGTCATTCAAGATGTTCGTACCCGAACCAAGATGGGAATCCCTCACGCCGGATTAGATATCTATCAACTCGGTACCACCGATGATAATTTCAGCGGAAGTGAGTGGGCTTATCTTCATGGCCAGATCGGTGATCAAGCACCGCGCGCAGATGTCGACCATGAAGTCCGACTAGTGAATCTTTTGCTCGAAGGTCAACCACTCTTTACCGCAGCTCACGACCTCTCTGATGGTGGCTTTGCTGCTGGAATCACGGAGATGGTCTTGAAGCACGGAGTTGGTGCAACGATTGAATTTGCCGGCAGCATTGCGGCAGAGCTCTTCGCCCAAACACCTGGTCGAGTCATCGTTGCGATCGAGCCAGCACAATCAGCTGCGCTGAAAGATCTTGCTACAAAGCACGGCATCGAGATCACCCGACTTGGACAATCTGGTGGCGATACGCTGACGATCAACGGTGCTCACATCTCGCTTACCGAACTTCGCAGAGCACATACCGAAACTCTTCCAAAGCTCTTTGGTTAGGAGATAGCTGCCATGGCTCGCGATCCACTCGTGCTTGCTCAAGTGAAGGCTGTCTTGGAAGAGATCACCCAGATCGCTCCAGGTAAATCGGTCGAGCTTCGTATTCCACCGTACGCGGCGATCCAATGTGTCTCCGGACCAAAGCACACACGAGGAACCCCGCCTAACGTGGTCGAGATGTCTGCCGACACACTCTTTGCTCTGATCGATGGCAGCCTTTCCTGGGCCGATGCCTTGTTCGCTGGCGATATCAGCGCAAGCGGTGAGCGCTCGGATCTCTCTGAACTTTTCGCGAAAGCGGCAGCAACAATTAGGATTGCAGAGTGACCCGCCGCCCGGATGGAAAGCTCACCTTCGAACTCTTCGAAGAGGAGCACTCACCACAAGATGAGTGTGGAGTTTTTGGGGTCTGGGCTCCCGATGAAGAGGTCGCAAAACTCACTTTTTATGGGCTTTATGCGCTCCAACATCGCGGTCAAGAATCGGCCGGCATCGCCACTTCTGACGGAAAGCGGATCGTCGTCTTTAAAGATATGGGATTGGTCTCTCAGATCTTTACCGAAAACGATCTCGCCACACTCACCGGAAAACTAGCGATCGGTCATTGCCGTTACAGCACCACTGGATCATCGGTCTGGGCTAACGCGCAACCAACGCTTCGCTCGACGAGTCACGGCACTCTTGCTCTGGCCCACAACGGTAATCTCACCAACACTGGTGACCTTGCAGAAGAGCTAGCAAAGATTCAGAGCGCGGACGATAAGAACCACGGGATGCAGGCGACAACCGACACCGAGATCATGACTGCGCTCATCGCTGCACAAGAAGGCAAGAACTTTGAATCATCAGCACTCACGGTTCTGCCATCTCTTAAAGGCGCATTCTCCTTAGTCTTTATGGATGAACACACTCTCTATGCAGCGCGCGATCGCAACGGTGTTCGCCCACTCGTTATCGGAAAGCTTGACCACGGTTGGGTAGTTGCATCAGAGACCGCTGCGCTCGATATTGTTGGCGCATCGTTCGTTCGCGAAGTTGAGTGTGGTGAATTTATTGCCATCGATGAGAACGGGCTGCGATCGACCATCTGGGCAAAACCCGAACCCAAGGGTTGCATCTTTGAATATGTCTATCTCGCACGTCCTGA
>CAIZGZ010000073.1 GCA_903932695.1 uncultured Actinomycetes bacterium
ATCTCTTTATAGGCTGAACCGGTAGCAAGGATGACAGCACGTGCTTGGAGAGTATTGCCAGAGCCATCGACCAATGTCTTTACTTCGCCATCGAGCTTCATTTCGACGATATCGTCGGTCACAAGAACCGCACCAAACCGCTTGGCTTGTTTGCGCATCGAATCCATTAAATCTGGACCCATCACACCATCGGTAAAACCTGGGAAGTTCTCGACCTCTGTTGTGTTCATCAGCGCACCACCAGCTGTGACTGAACCCTCGTAGAGAATTGGTTCGAGTTGTGCGCGGGCGGCGTAGATCGCTGCGGTGTAACCCGCGGGGCCGGAACCAACAATGACGACTTCGTGAATCTTCTCGCTCATATCCCCACCCTATCGACTACTTCTCCGTAAAAATAAATTAAACAAGCCAGACACTTCACTCACTTTACATACCTTGGCCAACCCGAGATATCCAAGGCCACTCACCAGAAGAACACCGAGAAGTCGCACCGTATTCCCACCTGGAATGTGGCCCATCACGAGATAGAGCGGCAGGGCGATAGCGGTGTAAATCATCGCTAATCGGGCATAGAGCCCAACGATCTCACCGGTATGAATCGCGATCTCATAACGGCGAAGTAGGCGAATAGTGGTCGCGGCACCGATGTAATAACTCACACTCAAGGCCGCCGCTAAACCAACCGTGACCCACTTTGCCGGCAAGGTGAGCGCAAAGCCCACAGAGAGAAGCGCAGCAACGATATTCATTACTGCATTACTCAATACTTGAAGCTTAATATTTTCAAAGGCATTTAATCCGCGCAGCGCAATCAAATTAATACTAAGCGGAAGTAGCCCAAACGAAAATCCGGCTAAGACCAAGCCAAGATAATGCGCATCATTGTTGGAGATTCCAAAGAAGAGGGTGCGGCAGATAAGCGGACCAAAGAGTAGGAAAGCGATGCCACTTGGGACGATAACTGTGCCAACTAACCGGATCGCTTTTACGAGTTCATCATGCACCGCATCGAATCGCCGCTCAATCGCATAGAGCGAGAGTTTGGGAAGTAGGGCCGTTACGACTGAAATTGTGATGACAGAGTGAGGCAACATAAAGATCAAAAATGCGTTGTTATATGGCGTATAACCAACACCGGTAGTAATCCCAGCTTTCACCGCACGTTCTGCGGCCCCCGTGGAGAGGTTTACCGTCACCAGATAACTCAACTGTGAAATTGCGGCGAAGGCGAGCGTCCATGAAGCCAGATGGAGCGATTTGCGGAGTTCTGGGTCACGCCAATCAAACCGGGCACGAATTTTGATTTTAGTCTGGCGAATTACTGGAATAAGGAAGGCCACCTGCGCCAAGAAACCTGCGGTCGTGCCGAGCCCCAAAAGAGTGGCCTGACCTGAACTAATCGTGGTGACGCTCCACCCTTGTGAGGCGTGAAGGAAGTAACCAAAGACTCCGATCACAACGATGTTGTTGAGTACTGGAGCCCACATCATGGGGCCAAATTTCCCCTTTGCATTGGCTACCTGACCCAAGAGCGCAAAGATGCCCATAAAGAAGATCTGTGGCAGGCACCACCGCATAAAAAGCACCGTGAGATGGAATTCTGGCTGGCCCACATAACTACCCGCAAAGAGGCGTACCAATAGTGGTGCGCCAAACATTGAGACCAGTGTGAGTACACCAAGCACCACACACGTAGCGGTTATAAGGCGTGAGATAAATGCTGAACCGCCATCACTCTCGTGAGTTGCTCGAACGATTTGTGGGACAAAGACCGCAGTGAGCGCGCCACCGATGATTAAGTTATACAAAATATTAGGCATAGTGTTTGCCACGTTGTAGGTATCACCAAGGAGTGCTGTTCCAAGCACCGCTACTAACAAGAGGCCACGGATCAAACCGGTAACACGCGAAACAATGGTGCCGACCGCCATCACCGTAGATGACTTAATCAAGGAGTGGTCGTGGCTACTCATTTTCTCCGCCTACGTATTCTGCGCAGACTTTGAATACTCGCTGCTACAAATAACATGATGGCCGCACCAGTTGTAATCCAGGTCGCGACCGGACTGATAACGGAGAGAGTAAGTGGGTACACAACCATCTCACCAAAACTATGCCCAACAACGTCACTGACTCGAAGCGTAAGTGCGGATCCACCAGAAGAGTAAACGTGGATCGGAAGCAAGATCTGGACTTTTGAGTTTGCTGGCAATAGTTGGTGCAAGGTGGCCGGAACGCTCACGCGAGCATTAGAGGCTTCAATGTCGATTCGAACCTCGACTGGTGTTGGGAAATTATTTGTGAGAGTGATTGGCAACTTCTGTTTTGTTGAAGTAACAGTGAACTTACCTTGACTCAAATGAATCGAATTATTTAGCACCCCGGCGGCGCTTGCGAGATTGTTGATGAGGAATTCACGGTTCTGTTGAGTCAGATGTGGGTTAAGGGCTTTTACTAAACCGAGCCGATAAGTATCAATCGCGCTCGGCGCCACATACCCCGAAGTCTCTTCAAACTCTGTAGAAGCATTTTGCAAAGAATGGAGATCGTTGTAATTAATGTAGAAATTATTATTTGATTGATACTCGTTAGCTTCGAATACAGTGCGTCCAAGTAGCGTCGTTAACTTACTTTGGGCGATTGCGAGGATATAGCTCTTATTGTGAGGCGAGAGTCGGTTCACCCAATATTCCGAAGGGTTGCCATAGGCCATCGCATAGACAGATCCAGAAGCGGTATCGATCTTTAATTGGGTTAGCCAATTCTTTGCCAAATCTTGGCCGAGCGTCTTTCCGCCAGAGACGAGTGTGTAACCAGCACTCATCGCGGTAACTTCCTCGACTAACAACGGGTCAATGACCCAGATGTGTTGTCCTCGATTGAGATTAAAAAGTGGCGCACCGAGTGAACCGGTTGGCGCGATGAGAGTAGCGAGCCCATCATCGATAAATTTCCCATCGAGTTCACGATGAGTCGGTTCAGTAAGAAAGATTGTTGAAGAGCTCAAAGAATTTGCATCTGCCGCAGGTAGAGCAAGAGTGATTGAGAGCGAGGTTAGCGCGAGAACAATCAATCGCTTCATGCGGAGACTTCACCCGATTTCGCAATCAATTTCTTCTCATCGGGGTAGGCCAACATGCCAACGATTTCATTGAGCGGGAACCAACCCACTTCATCGACTTCCGAGATCTGTGGAGCTAATAACCCACCCGTCTCCGTGAAGAGGAAATGGTGAACCGTTTTATGAATTCTTTTTCCGCCAGCCATAAACCAGAAATCAATCACACCGAGTTCGCGCGTGATGGAACTTTGGATGCCAGTCTCTTCTGCGACTTCGCGTATCGCTGCCATCTCAGGAGTCTCGCCGGCTTCGATATGTCCTTTAGGTAGCGACCAGAGCAATCGGGTACCAGTCGCATCTTTCAAGTCGCGTCTTCCGATTAAAAGCCCTTTGGTTCCGCTCTGATCGATTACCAATCCACCCGCACTGACCTCGTCAACGCGCTTGGCATAGGCAGAGCGACGTTTCTGTGGCGTTGGATATGGACGCGACTTCTCGCCCGCTACCTGCGGAGAGGTGGAGTTCTGTGTTGGAGGGGTCGTTTGGCTATTTGGGCGTCTTCTGCGACGTTTCTTCCGCTTAGCCTCGCCACCCGCACCAGGTGCCGTGGTCATAAGCCAAGGGTACTGCTCTAACCTTGGCTATGTGAGTACCCCCCAAGAGCTCAAAACGATCGCGGCTGAATTAGCCCTGGCGGCTCTCGATGAGAAGACCTCGGTGATCGCTTCGCTCGCTGCTGCCTATAAAGAGGCGGGCTTTACCTTGGCGCTCGTGGGTGGACCGGTTCGGGATGCAATTTTGGGTCGTCTTGGCAATGATCTTGATTTCACGACCAATGCCCGTCCGGCCGACTCCACCAAAATTCTCAAAAAATGGGGTGAGGCGATCTGGGAGACCGGCGCCGCCTTCGGCACGATCGCAGCAAAGCGAGATGGGGCGACGGTAGAAGTCACCACTTACCGCTCCGAGAGTTACGACCCGAATTCCCGTAAACCCGAAGTGGATTTTGGCGATTCCATTACTGGCGATCTCGCCCGTCGTGATTTCACGGTCAATGCGATGGCGCTTGAACTCACCGGCGAAAAACCTGAATTCATCGATCTCTTCAATGGTGTTGAGGATCTAGCGCGCAAAGTTTTGCGCACACCAGGGTTGGCGAGTGATTCGTTTAGCGATGATCCATTGCGCATGATGCGTGCTGGTCGATTCGCTGCTCAACTTGGCTTTACCTTAGATCCAGCGATTACCGAAGCTATCTCGACGATGGCAAACCGTCTCTCTATTATTTCGGCAGAGCGAATCCGCGATGAGTTTGTGAAGACGTTAATGTCAGCAGAACCTCGACTTGGTTTGAGCGTCTTTGTGGATACCGGATTAGCAAAATATTTCCTGCCAGAATTGCCACAACTTAAATTAGAGATCGATGAACATCATCACCATAAAGATGTTTACGAACACTCTCTCACTGTTTTAGATCAAGCGATTGCACTCGAAGATCGTCTGGGTGGACCCAATCTCATTATTCGTCTTGCTGCGCTACTACATGACATTGGCAAACCTCGTACTCGCGAATTAATTCCTGGTGGCGGCGTCTCATTCCATCACCACGAAGTAGTGGGTTCAAAGATGACAAAGAAGCGTTTGAAAGAGTTGCGCTTCGATAATAAGACGGTCGATGATGTCTCACTCCTCGTCTTTTTGCATCTTCGCTTCCATGGATACGGCAACGGCGAATGGACCGACGCCGCAGTTCGTAGATACGTGCGCGACGCCGAAGATCTCTTAACTCATCTCCACATTCTTACAAGAGCAGATTGCACGACGCGCAACAAGCGAAAGGCAGATCAACTTTCTGCGAGTTACGACTCACTTGAAGAGCGCATTGCGCTGCTTCAAGAGCAAGAGGAGTTGGGAAAGATTCGCCCGGATCTTGACGGCGCGCAAATCATGGAGATTTTAGGGATTAAACCCTCACCGCTTGTTGGTCAGGCCTACTCATTCTTATTGGAACTTCGCATAGAGCAAGGTCCACTAGGTGAAGAGTTAGCTAAAGAAGAATTACTGAAGTGGGCGAGCGATAAAGAACTTGGTCGCTCGTAATAACACGAGTGATGTCGCTGCATAAAGCCCAGAGATTAATAGCGGCAAGGCGATTGATTCACCGCTCTTAGGCAAGATGAGCGCTGCAAGAATTGCGCCGGAGACGATGCCACCATTTGTGCTGACGTCGTAGAAGGCAAAGGTTCGACCGCGATACTCATCGTGAATCTGTGATTGCACCAAGGCATCGTTTGTCACCTTTACCGCCTGACCACATAAACCAACAAAGAAGGCAACCACGATCAATAACCATTCGCGGGTATAGAAAGAGAAGGCCACTGCAAACGGAATCGGGGCAGACATCATTAATCGCATCCAACGATGTCGTCCGAAATATGTAACAAAGAATGGTGTGATGAAGGAGCCTATTCCAATACCCACACCGGCCACCGCCAAGGCGTAAGCAAAACTCGCAAGTCCGGCATCTGGGTTAGTGGGTGAGTTAAAAGTGTTGCGCTCGAGTAATAATCCCATCAAAGTAAAAGCAGTAAGTCCACCACGTTGAATAGCGGTAGCGATGATGCCCCGAAGTGCATCTGGATGACTTTTAAGGATTGCAAAACCCTCGCGTAGTTCACCCCACCCGCGTTTCGCCTTACCTACTTCGTGGTCTGTTGGTCCAATCTCTGCTCGACGCAATCGCGATGCAATCAGCGCGCTAGTGAGATAGAGAGCTGCTGCAAGCGTGACCACAAGTGCATCCGAGAAATCTGTCGAGTGGTGGGCGTCAAGAATTTTTTTCAATCCAATTCCAATACCGCCGCCAATCACAACACCGATGCTTCCACCAGTAACAGCAAGCGCATTCGCAGAGATCAACTCTCCGCTCTCTACAACGAGCGGTAGACCAGCCGAAAGTCCGGCAAGAATGAGGCGATTAATA
>CAIZGZ010000074.1 GCA_903932695.1 uncultured Actinomycetes bacterium
CGCACCAGCATCGCCCATATAGATACGGGCCGGAGATTTATTCCACAAGAGAAATCCAATAGTTGCGCCAGCTAATACCGACGAGAGCGCAGTAACAAAGTATTGGTGGCCATTAAACCCAAGAAAGGCGAGAGCGGCAGCCGAAATCGCGACGGTTCCAGCCGCTCCGCCATCCACGTTGTCAAAGAAGTTAATGGAGTTACATATTCCCACTAACCAGACAACGGTAATGACGGCATCGAGCCATTTGATGCCGGTGGGATTGCCAACCGTCTTCTGTGAGATCAATAGGATGGCTGTAAATATTCCGGCGGCGCTCTGTGCCACAAAGCGTGGCGCAGCGCCGAGGTTGCGCATGTCATCCCACAAACCAATTAACCCCAAGATCAGCGCCGGAATTAACGCCGAGGATTCGAGCCAGAAATTCTTTGCGGTGAATACTTTGATGAAGAGTCCGGCGTAGCTCACCGCAATGACACCGATGATGATGGCAACGCCACCTAAATATGGGACTGGCTCTGCGTGTGTTTTATGGGAAGAGGTTGGGGCATCGTAGATCTGATGGCGAATCGCATAAGAACGCATTACTGGCGTTAATGCGCCAACGATCAAGAACGTTGTGAATGCGAGGGCACAGTACTGCCAGAGAAAAATATGCATTGCGTTGTGTTAGCGAGATTCAGGCGAAGCGTTAGCCTCTGGTTCGCGACCAGGAATGGTACTCAGTAGCGCTTTAACTTCGGATTCTTTATAACGGCGATGACCACCCAGGGTACGAATGCTGGTGAGCTTGCCTGCCTTTGCCCAACGCGTCACGGTCTTTGGATCAACCCGGAAAAGGGCAGCGACTTCGGAAGGAGTCAACAAGACTTCTTGTTCTGACATCGTGCTCCCTTCCTGCAGTGCAATCGCAAGGCTGTCCGAATAGTGCGCTTCTTCTCGGTTTGAGCCGATATGGGCAAGTATGAAGAGTGTCAGCACTCCCTGACAAGTAATTTCAGCAATTAAATGGGAATTGCTTCAGAATTCCGCCTAGCGACCTCCCGATTGCTCCGCAATCAGGCTCGATTTAGCTCGCCTGCTCCATTGCGGCCACTTTGCGCCATCGCGAGACCAGGCGTTCGTACCCCTCGCCTGCCTTTGCGCCATCACCCGAGGCCAAGCCACTGAGTGAGAGTTGAATATCCTCGATCGAGGTATCGGCTTCAAGCCCACCCAAACCGTCATTGATCAAAATCTTTTCGAGATATCCAGCTAGTCCGCCGTAGTCACATTCAACAATTGATTCCGGATGAAAGATATTGAGCCACTCAAGGAGATCTGCGATCTCTTGTTCGATTGGTCCGTTTCCAAAAGCGCTCACGACTGATTGATGGGTGAACATGCAACGACGCTTTGCAGTCGCAATTGATGTTCGCATGACGGTGAATGGACCATCGACGGTCTCACCGCGTAACCGCTCATCGGGCTCAAAGAGACCGAACCATCGTGGTGGAATCATCCACGTCTCGGTGATGATGTAAGGGACTTTATCTTCCATCTCTTCCGCATTGATCGTGATCGATTCGACGACATTCTGTGGGACGAAGAATTTTGCGACAGACGACGGCATGCTCGCTTGGAAATCACCAAGTGCAATGTTGCAACGGGTAGCGGTTGTCCATGGCGCAACGTAACGGCGCCCTTCGAATTCAAGGATATGTGCGCCGTCCACCGCAAGTACAGGTGGTTCGATAGTTATCGTTCTGCGGATTGCTCGAGCTTGTTCATCGATACCAGTCGTGGATTTAATATCGATTGCGTTCCAACGAAGTTGTTCTGCCGGCTCAAAGGAGTTGAGTGGCTCATAGACACGGAGCGATGCCACATACGGAGTGGGGCGCATCAGTGCAGTGAAAAACTACGCGCGTTGGGCGTAGTTATCCTCGTATGGATCTTCTTCACTCTGATTGGTAACGACCGGAGCCTCACCATGAAGTTCTTTTGCAAGACGATCTAGATCCATCTCTGGACCAGAATATTTGAGATCTCGTGCGACTCGAGTCGCCTTAGCTTTTTGTCGGCCACGCCCCATGGCTATGACCTCCTCACTCTTTAAGAACTTTTAAGTGTCAATTGAAATATCTTCAGGGGCGAAGGTTATCGCGCCCGGTAGTTACCTTCCAAAATTGCCCCATCCAGGCCACTTCTACGCTCAACTACCCCACAGACCCAGGCGGTCATCCCCCGGGCAGCCAGGCTGCGAAGGGCCAGATCGGCGCTCTCGGGGGCCACAATCGCGACCATTCCGACGCCTACATTCCAGGTCTTCTCCATGTCGGGTTGGGCTACCCCTCCCTCATAGGCGAGAAATTCCATCTCAATCGGCAGCGACCAGGTGCCCCGATCAAAGCGCGCGGTGAGGTGCGCTGGGATCACGCGGGCGGTATTTGCAGCCAAGCCACCACCAGTGATGTGTGAATAGGCATGCAGATTTGCGCCAAGCCCGCGATGGAGCGCAAGGCAATCGAGTGAGTAGATCTCGGTAGGAGTTAAGAAAACTTCGCCAGAAGTTTTACCGAATTCTTCAACGTGATACTCGAGGCTCAAATTCTTCGTCTTAATAATGTGACGAACGAGCGAGTATCCGTTTGCATGAAAACCAGAAGATGGCATCGCAATCAATACGTCGCCTTCTTGCACCAGATGTTCACCGAGCAGATTCTGGTGATCTACTACTCCAGTAGCTGCGCCGGCAATATCAAACTCATCTTCTCCCAGTAGCCCAGGGTGTTCTGCGGTCTCGCCGCCAACCAACGCTGTTCCAGCTTTCTGACAACCAATCGCAATTCCTGAAACGATCTCCGCAATGCGGTTAGGAAATACCTTTCCGACTGCGATGTAATCTGTCATGAAGAGCGGCTCGGCACCGCACACAACGAGATCATCAACGACCATGGCAACCAAATCTTGACCGATCGTGTCGTACTTGCCCAAAATGCGAGCGATCTCAGTTTTAGTTCCAACTCCATCTGTCGATGTTGCTAATAGTGGGCGCTGGTAATTTTTAATCGCACTGATATCAAAGAGGCCAGCAAAGCCACCGATCTCGCCGATTACTTCTGGGCGACGCGCCTTTGCCAGGTGCTCTTTCATTAATTGAACAGCGAGATCTCCCGCTTCAATATCAACGCCAGCTGCTTCGTATGTGCTCATTCGTATCGATTAACAATCTCGAGTAGGTTTTTGCCAGCAGAGAGATCTGCTGGAATATCAATGGGGTAACTTCCGCTAAAGCAAGCGGTACAGAGATTCTGTTCGGCGATAGTTGTCGCTTCGACCAAGCCCTCAAGTGAGACATAGCCGAGTGAGTCAGCACCAATCGATCGACGAATCTCTTCGACTTCGAGCCCTGCTGCGATCAACTCCGCGCGAGAGGCGAAGTCGATGCCGTAGTAGCACGGCCATTTAACTGGTGGCGAAGAGATGCGGACGTGGATTTCTAAGGCGCCGGCCTCGCGGAGCATTCGTACTAGTGCGCGCTGAGTGTTGCCACGAACGATCGAGTCATCGACGACGACGATGCGCTTGCCTTCGATAATTTCCCGAAGTGGATTGAGTTTGAGGCGAATTCCAAGTTGGCGAATCGTCTGCGATGGCTGAATAAAGGTTCGACCAACGTACGAATTCTTCACTAAGCCTGCGCCATAAGGAATACCGGATTCGCGGGCGTAACCCACCGCAGCTGGGGTGCCAGATTCTGGAACTGGAATAACCAGATCCGCTACCACTGGATGCTCTTTTGCTAACTGAGCACCAAGTGCAACTCGGGTAGCGTGAACATTGCGACCAGCGATCGATGTATCAGGACGTGCGAGATAGACATATTCAAAGATGCAACCCTTGGGTTCGGGTTTTGCCCAGATGGTCGATCGCAGCCCGTTCTCATCGATGGCAATAAATTCACCACACTCAACTTCGCGAACGAACGATGCGCCAACAATA
>CAIZGZ010000075.1 GCA_903932695.1 uncultured Actinomycetes bacterium
GCACCTCTCAACGGCGAGATCTTCAGCATCCGATACCTCACTACGGATAAATCTTTGGAGAATCTATGCAATACAACACTGGTGATACCGCCTGGATCTTGGCATCTGCGGCGCTCGTCCTATTGATGACCCCCGGCTTGGCATTTTTCTACGGCGGAATGGTTCGCGGTAAGAATGTTCTTGGCATGTTGGCTCAGAATTTCGTCACGATGGGAATCGTGAGCATCCTCTGGATTACCGGCGTCTACAGCCTCGCCTTTAACGGAAAGAATGAATGGCTCGGAAACCTCCATCAGTTTGGCCTTAACCACATTTGGCAGCAGGCGACTGGTTTTGAATCTCTGACGATTCCACCATTGGTCTTCTGTGCCTTCCAATTAATGTTTGCAATTATTACTCCTGCGTTGATCACTGGTGGCTCTGCCGACCGAATCAAGTTTGGCAGCTGGGTTATCTTCAGTGCTATTTGGCTCGTTATTGTCTATGCACCTGTTGCTCACTGGGTCTTCTCACCTTCTGGTTGGCTCTTCAAGAAGGGCGCTGAAGACTTTGCGGGTGGAACAGTTGTTCACGCAAATGCTGGTGCTGCTGCACTCGCTCTCGTCCTTGTTCTGGGCAAGCGCAAAGGTTGGCCTAAGGAGCGCATGCGTCCACATAATGTTCCGTTCATCCTTCTCGGCGCAGGCCTGCTCTGGTTTGGTTGGTTTGGATTTAACGCTGGATCGGCTTTGGGTGCAAACACACTCTCTGCATATGCATTCGTAAACACCAACACCGCAACTGGCGCAGCCCTTGTTGCCTGGATGTTGACCGAAAAAATCCGTGATGGACATGCAACAACATTTGGTGCGGCTTCTGGCGCAGTAGCCGGTCTCGTTGCGATTACTCCAGCCTGCGGCTTTGTTAGCCCAATGGGGTCGATCGCAATTGGACTTGCAGCTGGCGTGATCTGCTGCTTGGCAGTTGGACTCAAGAACATCTTCAAATTCGATGATGCGCTTGACGTCGTTGGTGTCCACTTGGTCGGAGGTATCTTGGGAGCGCTCTTGATCGGCTTCTTCGGTACAAAGATGGTCAACGGTGCAAATGGACTCTTCTACAAGGGCGGTTGGACCCTCATGGGCCACCAAGCTCTGGCTGTCGTCGCAGTCGTTGGCTACTCCTTTGTTGTCACCTACATCTTGGCGCAGATCCTCGAGAAGACGATCGGCATGCGTATCTCTGAAGAGGATGAAGTCGCTGGACTTGATCTCTCTCAGCATGGTGAGACCGCTTACGAGAGCGCAAATCTCTCCGACGGATCTCGCTTTCTCTCTAACTTCACATCTAACAAATAAGGGGCAGGCATGAAACTCATTACCGCAATCATCAAGCCATTTAAGTTGGATGATGTTAAGACAGCGCTACAGGCTTATGGCATCACAGGTATGACCGTCTCGGAGGCCAGTGGTTTTGGCCGCACCCGTGGTCACACTGAGGTCTATCGTGGCGCGGAATACACAGTAGATCTGATTCCAAAAGTTCGACTCGAAGTCGTCGTCGATGATTCAGATGCAGACAAGGTGATCGATGTGATCGTCAAAGCAGCATCGACTGGTGCGATTGGCGATGGCAAGGTCTGGTCGGTTCCAGTAGATCACATTGTGCGTGTGCGTACAGGTGAGCGTGGAGTCGACGCTATCTAACGAAAGTTCCATAGACTACCTCCATGGGTACGAGAGAGCGTCGTGAGAGATCTGATGCAAGTGATATCGAACTTGCCGGACTCTTTCACGGCGCTCTCGCTCATTCTGCGATCGCAGCAGATGAGCTCGCTCTTGCAGCGGTAGGTGGATATGGCAGGGGAGAGCTATCGCCAGGATCAGACCTCGACCTAGTGATCGTGCATAACGGAATTGCCGAAGAGAAGTTATCCCTCTTTATCAATGCCTTACTGAATCCGCTGTGGAGCGTTGGTCGTCAGGTTGATTATTCAGTTCGAACCAGGGCGCAAACCAAACAGGTCGCCCGAAGTGATTTCAAAGTGGCGATGGGTCTGCTCGATCTTCGATTTCTCGCGGGCAATCAAGCGCTTGTAGAAGGCGTCGCATATGATGCGAAGAAAAATTGGCGCAAACATATTCGCGAGTACCTACCAGCTTTACGTAGCTCAATCGCTGAACGAACCCAGCGCTCTGGTGAACTCGCCTTTCTCTTAGAGCCTGATTTAAAGGAATCCCGTGGTGGACTTCGAGATATCAACTGCCTCAAGGCGATCCTCAAAAGCGAGTTGGTGCCAGTTGCAATGCCGCGGCTAGCCGAATCAGAGGCCCTCATTGCGCAGGTGCGCGACTGCCTGCACCAAGTTACCGGCCGCCATCGCGACCAGCTCCTTTTGACCGAGCAGGATCACGTTGCAGAACTTATGGAGTATCCAGACGCGGATATTTTGATGACCGAACTATCGAAAGCGGCTCGAGCTGTTGATTACGTCATGGAGCTCACCTGGCATCAGATTGGCCAGAAGCTCGACACCTCGATTTTCAAACGGCGTAGGCACCAACCAATCGCACGAGGACTTGAGATCTACTCCGGAGAGATTCGGTTAGCTCCCGATTATTCGGTCGAGTCCGACCCAGGAATTGCACTTCGCGCCGGTGCAATAGCTGCGCAACGTGGCCTGCGCCTCTCGATCGAGAGCGTGATGCGTTTCGC
>CAIZGZ010000076.1 GCA_903932695.1 uncultured Actinomycetes bacterium
ACTCCAAGACTTTGTGCCAGCTATTAGGCAGCACTGCTCCGAGTAGGGCTGGCAAGAAGAGCACGCCACCGACGGTAATTCCGATTGCGATCGCGGTTTGGCGAACCAAGATGCCAATCGCGAGTCCAAGGAGGCCAAGACCAAGCACGTAGAAGATATTGCCGATGAGTGCCCGAAGGATAAATGGATCCCCGAGCTTGGGGACTGTGGTGCCATTGTGCTTGAGAATGCTGGTGCCAATCGTGAAAGCTAAGAAGACCGCGATTAACAAGGTTGGGAAGACGGCCTTGCTAAAGAGAATGATCTTGTTGAAGAAGACTGGCAGCCGACGCGGTACTGCACTGAATGAGCTTTTAATCATTCCACTGCCGTATTCGCGTGCACCAAAGACGCCGCCAAACACTGCAATGATAAGAACCGAGAGATTGACGCCAGTGAGCACGCGATCAAATGGTGAGCGAACTTCGCCACCTCCGCCACCACGATGGCGATTGATCGAGGCACTGAGGATGCCAAAGCCAACAACGACGGCAAAAGTCATGATGAGAGTGATCCAGTTGGAACGAATAGAGCGGAACTTAATCCATTCGGAATTGGTGACGCGAAGGAAGGTCAGCTTGTTATCGCGAAAGCGGCTGGTGTAACTCGCTTGGTTACCTTGATCTACGGTGCTCACTTTGACTCCTCCGCTTTGTGTCCATGAAAACTCACTTGATCTTCGGTCAGCTCCATAAAGGCGCTTTCAAGAGACGGTGCAACATCCGCTAATTGGTGGAGCGCGATCTGGTTGGCAAGCGCGAGGTCGCCTACGGTTGCTGCACTCAACGCCGATACTTCGATCGAATTCTTATCGTGTGTACGGATGATGCCGCCATTTGAGGTTAAAACACTCACAAATGAATCCGCCTGTGGTGAGACGACTTGAACATAATTTTGGGAGGAGCGGGAGATGAACTCATGCATCGACATATCGGCCAGAATCTTGCCTTTGCCGATGACAATCAAGTGTTCTGCGGTGAGCTCCATTTCGCTCATTAGGTGTGATGAGAGAAAGATGGTGCGGCCTTGCAGAGCAAGATCTTTAAGTAAATTGCGGATCCACATGATGCCATCGGGATCAAGGCCATTGACCGGTTCGTCGAGCACAAGGATCTCTGGGTCGCCAAGCAACGCAGTTGCGATACCCAAGCGTTGAGACATGCCGAGTGAGAATTTGGCGGCGTTCTTCTTTTTTACGCTCTCAAGGCCCACCATCTCAATGACTTCATTGACGCGGGTTTTGCCGATTCCCATCGTGGCGCCTACTGCGCGTAAGTGGTTGTACGCAGAGCGACCTTTATCGACCGACTTTGCTTCAAGCAGACTGCCAAGGAGTGAGAGCGGGGTGCGAGAATCGACATACCGTTGGCCGTTAATCAAGACATCGCCATGTGTTGGCTTATCAAGGCCCAAAATCATGCGCATTGTTGTGGATTTACCTGCGCCGTTTGGTCCGAGGAATCCGGTGACTACTCCGGTCTTGACGGTAAAACTGACGTTGTCGACGGCTTTGGTATCGCCATAGACCTTTGAAAGTTCTCTTACCTCAATCATGCTCCACCGCTTCTCTCTTGCTTATGTGGCGAGCCTACTCTCAATTGTTCTGCTTGCCGCGAGTCCCACCAATCTCTCAGAGAATGTTCATGCGATTGGTATCGGCCCTGACAGAGTAGGAGTAACCTGATATTTACGAAGCCACATTGGCTATCTGAATTGAGAATCGAGAAGTCGTGACCGAGCGTCAAAAGTACGAACTTTTAACCGAGTTCAAAGGCTTTGAGTTACGTCGTTACGCTGCGTGTTCGGTGGCGGAAGTAGAGAGCGATGCAAGCTATAGCGATGCCAGTCAAGGCGCATTTGGTTCGCTCTTTCAATATATCTCTCGCGGTAACTCTGGGTCAGAGAAGATCGCCATGACCGCGCCTGTGATCGCTACGACAACTAGTGGGTTAGATTCAAAGGCGTGGAAGATCGCCTTTGTGATGCCAGCGGGTATGAACGTTAAAGACCTGCCTGACCCCAACAATGCTCGAGTCGTGGTGCGGGAGCTACCGGCAGAAGAATGTGTGGCGCTCTCTTTCAAGGGGCGAGCAAACGCCGAGCTCTGCAAGAAGCAAGAGGATCTTCTCCGATCTCTCGCCCGAAGTGCAGAGTTCTCATTGAGCGATGAGACTCGGATTGCTCGATTCGATCCGCCGTTTAAACCGGGGTTTCTTCAATACAACGAGATTGTGATTCCTTTAAGCAAGTAGTTTTAGGATATTTTCCCGACTTAGTTGTGAGAGAGAACTAAACCTTGGATGTGTATCCTTTTGGGCAAGTAGGTGAAATTCCAAAGGCGATCCGCAGATGGTCTGCTTTGATGCAACGCAAATATCTCATCTTTTCAGACGATTGTGAGACAGGTTGGGTGTGAACCGGAGATATTCCCGTAATGACCAATGATTGCAGTAATGGGACAGCCCCATTAAATATTTGAATGGAATTCGGACCTAGCACAACTGCTGGAAGCGAAATGCTTAGCGAGTTTGCACTTTGTTGCCACGCGTTTCTGGAGAGCAATGCGCCATCAACGGAAATATTACTAACCGAACGATCAAAGCTCCCCAACACCTTAATAACTGTCGGCAATGTAGCTGTCTCTGTTTCAGGAGAGTATGACATCACCGTTGATTTTTGAATGGGATCGGGTACTTGGCTTACTGGAGCTTGGTAATTAGGGTTGTTGATTGTAAAAATCGCTGGCGTTAACAATGCAACAAATCCAGAGTAATACACAGATGCGCTCACCGCGGGTTGAAATGTGACAGATACATTCTCTGATGCTGCATTAAAGCCACCAGGTTGTGCAAAAATACTGAATGTTCTTACCTGAGACCACTGATTTGCATTCCAGATTAGTGTTTGTGGTGAGATCGAGAGATCGCCGGGAATGCTCGAGGTGATAGTTACTTCAACATCACATGGATCAGAGCCACCAGGACAAATAATCGGGGCATCGAGCCTTGCTTGCCCTTGAATTGATTCACCCACAGAGAGAGTCTCTCGATCCACCAAGATTGAGATTCTTCCACTTGATAAACTCATTGTTGCTAATGAATTCGATGCAAAAAACGTTCCCGATGCAATTGAAAAAATTATAGAAATGATGGCGACTTTAGTTTTCATACTTAATGATTACTCTCTTAGTTTGCAGGCTGATAGCCGACTGGGCATGACGGGTTGACCCCGAATGCAATTCGAAGATGAGAGCCATTACGGCAATGTAGATATTTCACTTTGTGAGAAGCCATACCGTTCGTGATTAATTGAATGGTTGGTACGGCTTGCGGAGAGAACGAGTTTAACAATGGAACAGCGCCATTAAATATTTGAATGATATTTGTTCCAACAGAGAGCGCGGCGAGTGGAAAATCTAGCGTGGTTGCACTTTGTCTCCAACTATTCGGTGAGATGAGACTTCCATTAAGTGAGATATTTGAGACCGGTCTGTTGAATGTGCCGGTTACGTGAATCTCAACCGGAGAACCTGCTGTGGCGGTTTCTGGGGTGAAGGAGTCGATCTTTGAAGTTTGAACTGGGTCTGGGACTACCGCTGGGGGGGTAACGACTACGTTTGGGTTCTGGATCGAAATTACGACCGTTGCAACAGAGAAGGCACCTAGTGCGGTCGTCCCTCGCACTTGCAACGTATATGAGCTGGTTTGGCTGTAATTGAGCGGTTGAGCCACCGAAATTGTTCCGGTTGTCGTATTAATAGCGAAATGCGGGTCGGCAACCGTCCAGCTATAACTTGTGATTTGGCCACCCGATGAAATCGCTGGACTTGTCACAGCAGTGCCAACATTCGTGCTTTCCGCTATTGCTGGAGTTGTAGTTGTGTATGTAAAACTCGGAGCTGTGAGGGTGCTTAAAACTGCCAAATTGAAGGCTGCAGAAGTGGTGTCTTGTGAAATCGTGGAGTCGGTGGCTGTGATGGTGTAACTCTGGCTTGCTGACAAAATCGCTGGCGTTCCCGAAATTAAGCCTGTAGCAGGATTAAGGGTAAGTCCTGTGGGCAAAATCGGTGAGATTGAATAGAAAAATGTTGGCGAATATCCGCTCGAACCCGTATAAACGAACGGGGAAAATGGCGTGATTGCACTATTTTGAACGAAAGAAATGCTTGGAACCACCGTAAACGAAGTAACGCTGGGAAGGGCGAATGCAGCTTCTGGGGTTACTCCCAGTCCAATAACTGCGAGTACTCCGGTAAAGATGGCACTTCGAAGAGAGAACCTGCGAGCAATTTTCCGGTCGTGATATTTTCTCATTGGCTTAGCGTGCCAGATTTACAAAAGTAAAGATAGGTAGCTCTCACTGAATAAGTATTGAAAATTAGGCTTTTTCTTCTTTCTTTTCAAACGATTCAAAGCTCCATAGGTCAAGAGAATCTAGGGAAATTGGGTTATAGCCGTTTTTCTCTAGCGCATCGATTAACTGAGTGCGGTGTTCAATCGCGTGATAAATCGCCTCGGCCAGGATTGTGGAGCGTAAGTTCTGCCAGGACTTCTCACCCTCAACGATTGTTAGGTACTCATCAGGCAGATCCGCCTGCGCAAGGATCATGCCATCGAATTCAGCGAGCAGCTTCTTGAGTTTGTCGAGATCAGCCATGCTCTCTGGCTTTTTGATCTCGCGCCACGGAGTTCCGGTGAGGCAATAGACATACCAATCGGAACCTTCCACGATGTGCTGGAGTAAGCGGCCCGCAGTCCACTCTGGGTTAACAATGAAAGAACCAAGCGCTTCGTCAGGAAGTGTTTGTACCGCGTCGTAGACGCGCTGATTGGTCCATGCCATGTGGCGAAGTAAACGGTGAGTAGTCGCTGACATCTTTAATCTGTATCCCTATTCCTACTTGCTGACCTTAAATGAGACCGAGACGGTGACAGTGACGGTCTTTGGAATAGTGGTGGTGTCGTAGAGTCCGCCGCTTGAGGTA
>CAIZGZ010000077.1 GCA_903932695.1 uncultured Actinomycetes bacterium
AAACCTGCATCGATTCGGACTCCGGGACCAGATGGAACTTCCCACTTGGTGATTGTGCCGAGTGATGGCAAGAAGCCATTTCCTGGATCTTCACCGTTGATACGAAATTCGATGGAGTGGCCACGGATGACTGGATCGACCGGGCTAATAGACTCCCCAGATGCGATCTTGAGCTGCTCGCGTACAAGATCAAGTCCAGTGACCTCTTCGCTTACAGGGTGCTCTACTTGAAGACGGGTATTTACCTCAAGGAATGAGATGGTGCCATCTTGGCCGACGAGAAACTCACAGGTGCCGGCGCCGATGTAGCCAACCTCTTTCATGATTGCCTTGCTCGATGTATAGAGCTGCTCGATCTGCGCATCGTTGAGGAATGGCGCAGGGGCCTCCTCTACTAACTTTTGGTGGCGGCGTTGGAGAGAGCAGTCACGAGTACTGACGACTACTGCATTGCCGTGCATATCGACCAAACATTGGGTCTCTACGTGGCGTGGCTTATTCAGGTAACGCTCGACGAAGCATTCACCACGGCCAAAGCCAGTGATCGCCTCGCGGACTGCGGAAGCAAAGAGTTCTGGAATCTCTTCCAATGTGAAAGCGACTTTAAGACCGCGACCGCCACCACCGTGGGCTGCTTTAATCGCAACAGGTAGTCCATGCTCTTTCGCAAAAGCGATCACTTCATCAGGGGAGTCAACTGGATCGGCCGTACCGGCGACGAGTGGTGCGCCAACCTTTGCTGCGATTTTACGAGCTGAGACTTTGTCGCCGAGCTCTCTGATTGCAGCAGGTGGAGGTCCCACCCAGATCAAACCGGCATCAATCACGCGCTGGGCAAACTCTGCGTTCTCCGAGAGGAAGCCATAGCCAGGGTGAATTGCATCAGCGCCCGACTCTTTGGCGATCGCAAGGATCTTGGTCTGATCGAGATAAGTCTCAGCAGCAGATAAACCGTTGAGTGAATACGCCTCATCGGCAGTCGCTACGTGGAGCGAATTGCGATCCTCATCGGAATAGATTGCGATCGACTTTACGCCATGGTCACGGCAAGCTCGAGCAACACGAACCGCGATCTCACCTCGGTTGGCGATGAGCAGGGCGTTAATTTTCTTTGCGGGAGTACTCATCGATTCACCTTTACTGGAGCGACATCGGACCAAGGCAGTCCTAAGTTGATGGTAATTTTACGGAGCGTAGGAAGGGAGAGCCCAATGATTCCGCTCGGATCTCCTTCGATGTGCGTGATAAACGGTGCACTCAGACCGTCGAGCGTAAAGCCACCAGCAACCTGTAGCGGCTCCCCACTATCCACGTAGTTGATGATCTCCGCGTCGCTCATGGCGGCAAAGGTCACTTTCGACGTGGAGATATCACTTACTTCGATTTTTTGGTCGGTGTCGATCACGCAATGCCCGGTGTGTAGGTAACCACTCTTCCCGCTTAAGGCGCGGGATCGGGCGATCGCGGCTTCGCGAGTCAGCGGTTTACCGAGGGACTGGCCTTCAAATTCAAAGGTGGAGTCACAACCAATAATCAGAGTATTGGTTAAACCTGGCTGTGATGCCGCAACCGTATGCGCCTTAAGAATCGCTAGTGCGATCACAAGATCCGCGGGCGGGAGGGCAAGTAACTCAGGGCGCTCTTCATCAACACCACTGACTACAACGGTTGGGTCAATGCCAATCGATTCTAAGAGACGCTTACGAGATGGTGATGCCGAGGCCAGAAGAATGTTCTTACTCATGAGGGGGTGTTGCCCCATTTACGAGGAAGTGAGTTCTGAATCTTCAAGCGCGTCCACGCACTACGGTATTTCTTCGGTGGGTTTGCGCTCTTGCGGATCTGATCTACGGCGCGAGTGAGGGCAATCAACTCTTCTTGTGTGGGAGTACCCGCGTGGATAGTAAATCCAAGCTTCTTAAACTCACGTGGAAAATCGCTCATATCAGTGCCTCTTAGAGAGGAATGTTTCCGTGCTTACGTGTTGGGAGATCGACTCGCTTATTAGCAAGAGCACGCAACGCCTTCGTGATCTGGGCACGCGTTGTGTGCGGTTCG
>CAIZGZ010000078.1 GCA_903932695.1 uncultured Actinomycetes bacterium
AATGATGTGGCTACTACAGTCGCCGGAGAGAAGAATGGTTGGCTCTCACTCAGCGCAAATAACTTTGAATTTTCATCGCCAGTTATTAAAGTGAAATTAACTCAAGTAGGGGCAAAACCTAAACCGGTCACTATTAAATGCGTGAGCGGTAAAGTTGCAAAGAGCGTAACGTCGTTAACCCCGAAATGTCCGGTTGGATTTACTCAGCAATAATTTCAACTGTTTTGGAAAAGAAGAGTGGCTCGGGACAGGATCGAACTGTCGACCTCACGATTTTCAGTCGCGCGCTCGTACCAACTGAGCTACCGAGCCAATATGGAGTTATTCACACTACGTTCAGCACTATGAAGAAGTAAGCGGAGAGTGTGTGGACACTCTCCGCTAGCGACCCAGACGGGACTTGAACCCGCGACCTCCGCCGTGACAGGGCGGCGCGCTAACCAACTGCGCTACTGGGCCTAGCTATTTAAGACCGAAGTCCTAAACACATACTCACGTGCCCCCAGTGACGGGATGACGTAAGCGCCAAGCTCTCACCGAAGTGAGTTTCGTTTCTTGCCACATTCGGTTATCTGCCGAATTGTCTCCCCAACTTCCTAACGACTAGCGCTAGAACCCTCGGGTGAGAGTGCCCCCAACGGGGTTCGAACCCGTGTTACCGCCGTGAAAGGGCGATGTCCTAGGCCTCTAGACGATGGGGACTTCAAGAAGCGAAGGCTAAGGGTATCGGAGTCTGCACCCAGCACCAAAACCGATCCGGGACGGGCACAATAAGCCAGTGAGTATCTCCTCAGGTCAGAACCAAACAGGCAGCGCCTTCATCTCTACCTGTGATGCCGATACCGTTGCCAGAGCGGCCCAGGCCCTGCGGGCTGGTGCACTTGTCGCCTTTCCCACCGAGACGGTCTACGGCCTTGGCGCAGATGCCCAGAACGCGCAAGCCGTGGCACGGATTTATCAGGCCAAGGGTCGCCCAGCCGACCATCCCTTGATCGTTCATATCCCATCGATGGATCTGATGGGCGAGTGGGCGGGAGATATCCCCGAGTATGCGATCACGCTAGCTCGCGATTTCTGGCCTGGTCCACTGACCTTGGTCTTGCCGCGATCAGCGCTCGCCAAAGATTTCATTACTGGTGGGCAAGAGACGGTCGGGCTTCGTGTTCCGGCTCAACCGATTGCGCTCGCTCTCCTCAATGAATTTGTGAAGGCAGGCGGCAAGGGCGTTGCTGCGCCATCAGCCAATCGCTTTGGTGCGGTTTCACCAACGAATGCGCTCGCGGTCAAGGAAGAGTTAGGTGAGTATTTACAAGAAGGCGATCTGATTCTCGACGGAGGTCAATCGCTAGTCGGCGTTGAATCAACGATCGTCGATTGCACCGGGGTAGCACCGATGATTTTGCGACTTGGTGCGGTTACTGCCGAGATGATTCAAGAGAGCACTGGACTTGAAGCGCTATACAAAAATCCTGCGGGCATTAAGGCATCTGGAACACTGGAATCGCATTACCAACCAAAGGCTAAGGTGATGCTCGATGTGATCGCCGAGGCGGGCGATGGCTTGATTGCGCCGGATCAAATTCCAACACCAGATGGTGTGATCCGATTAGCTGCGCCATTTACGATTGAACAATATGCACGTGATCTTTATGCGGCGCTTCGGTTAGCTGACGAAAAAGGTTTAGAGATTGTGGTTGTCTTACAACCTGGTGGCGATGGATTGGCTGCTGCGATTAGAGATCGCCTACAACGTGCAGCGTGGCCCACTCGATCTGCAGATTAATCGAGTAGGCCACGTAGTCGCGTTAGGAAACGATGATGCGCAAACCCTCATGAATACGCATCACCGAAAGATTTAAGGCTTGGTAGGCATTACCGGCTTTGCTGGGATTGTTGGTGCGACCGGCTTTGTTGGTAGAGCAGGGAGTGCTGCAATAGCTGCGGCACGTGCTGAGGT
>CAIZGZ010000079.1 GCA_903932695.1 uncultured Actinomycetes bacterium
ATCGGGGAAATTAACTACAACTGAGTTCGTTGACTACATGTTTGCGTGAGAGTCAGGACTGAGAAAACGGATAGCGAACTACGCCCGTAGAAGCTCTGTGTCAGTACTAGAGGACCCGGGTTCGATTCCCGGCACCTCCACTGTCTGTGTGGGCCTGCGCTTGCAGGCTCCATTGGACGTAATCTTCATCATTGACTTGACCGAGCATTTTTCTCCCACGGGGAGTTCCTGCTCTTCAGAAACCATTTTCGAGACTATTTCAGAACTTTTATTACGATCTATTTCTCAATCTATTTCTCGATCTATTTCTCGATCTATTTCTCAATCTATTTCTCAATCTATTCCAGAATCAAATTTGCAACTTTTTTACAAGCTATTTCGGATTCGAACGGAGCGAATGAATTCTTAGGCGACTTCGTGGATGGAACGGGCAGCCACGAAATACTCTCGACCAGCGGGTGAAAACCATTTGCACGATCCATCTGGAAAACTCTCCAATTTCCAACCACCATGTGTTTTCATGCGATGATGGCGACGACAGAGTAGGCCCATATTTTCTATAGAGGTCTCTCCACCTTCTTCCCATGGCTGAGCGTGATCGATGTCAGCCAATCGCGCGGGTTGTCTACAGCCGGGGAATCTGCACGTTCGATCTCGCGCCATAAGAAAATCAACGAGAGCTTGGGGCGGTTCGTATTTTTCTCGACCATAATCGAGAAGGTTTCCGGTCAAGGGATCGGTAATAAATCGCCGCCATTTTCCATCCGCTGCAAGTTCGCGAGCGATTGAGGCTGGTATCGCTCCATAGCCACCGAGAATTCCGGGATTTTCTGCCAGCCCAAGCAGTGTTGGAAGATCGATCGTGAGATTTACTGTCGTTGGGCGACGATGTTGCAAATCTTCATCGACTGTTCTTGCAAGATATTCCGACGCGATATCTGCAAGTGCATCAGCTCGGTGCTGGTCGAGGGTGGGCGAAAACTCACCAGCAGAACCAGCAGAACCAGCAGAACCAGCAGAACCAGCAGAACCAGCAGAACCAGCAGAACCAGCAGAACCAGCAGCGGTTTTCTCTCGCTCTTGATTTCTGCGCGCTAATTTGTCGATCGCAAGCATCACGGTCTGTGCCTGCGCAGCTGGAAGAAGTGCCACGATCTGGGCCATTCCATGGGGCTGGGGATACATGCAGACCATTCGCTGCTCGCGAGCCGCCTCTGCAACTTCTTCGAATTCCCGTGGGGCTAGCTTGGCTATGAGAGTGCGCATCTTGTTCGCAACTTGAGCGGGTGTGTGAAATTCTGAATGAGCAATCGCGCCACGTTCTAACTCACGAAGCTCATGATCACCCAAGCCATGGCGAATTATCTCCGCACTCTCTCGAGCGATAACAGTTGCTTGCGCAGGGGAGATCTCGCCGTTTGCGAGAGCGGCGCAAGTTTCTGGTAAGAATTGGGTAAGTGTCCGCGCGACATCGATTCGACTCTGGGCCGTGTTTCCCGATAGACGCAGGGCTGCGGCAACCTCTTCTCTCTGCGCCTCATCGACATTCGAGAATGTGCCAGAAGATTCGGTCGGCTCGTTGCCAGCTACCGCAACGATTGCACGCTGCATCAGAGATTGGAGCCATCCTGCTTGTTTTTCCAGTGCACTGAGATATTCCACGCGGGCGCTTGTCGCCAAAGACTCTGGCGCGATCTGGCTTAACCGTGTGAGTACAGCGATACCGGCTGGAGCAGCAAGGAGCGCACTTACCTCGTCACTATGGGTAAGTCCACTCTGGGCCACGTGACTCTGAGTCACATGACTCTGAGTCACTCCTTCAATCCGCTCCATATCGAGATCTTCTCGAATCGTGCTGACATTGGTGAAGAGTTATTCACAACCAAACCCGCGAACCAAACCCGCGAACCAAACCCGCGAACCAAACCCGCGAACCAAACCCGCGAACCAAACCCGCCTAATTAATTTTTCCGCGCTCCAACTGAAGCGGCCAAGCGATATCAACGCCAAGCTCGCGCGCTGCGTGAAGCGGCCAACGAGGATCTCGTAAAAATTCTCGCGCCATCATCACAATATCTGATTTACCGCTCTCCACGATCTCATTTGCCTGATGCGCATCGGTGATCATTCCCACCGCTGACGTAACAATTGTTGAGCCACTCTTTACCGCCTGCGCAAAGTGCACCTGATACCCCGGGCCAACCACGATTGGTGCTGCCGAAACATTTCCGCCACTCGAGACATCCAAGAGATCGACGCCAAGTGTTTGCAACTCGTTAGCGAGCGCAACCGACTCCTCAATCGTCCAGCCGCCATCTACCCAATCCGATGCAGAAATTCGAACCATCAATGGCATCGACTCCGGAATTGCGCGACGCACTTCGGTCACTACCTCTTTCAAAAAGCGAGTGCGATTCTCGTAGCTTCCGCCATACTCGTCATCGCGAGTGTTTGAAATGGGAGAGTAGAACTCGTGCAAGAGATAACCATGCGCCGCATGAATCTCCACCGCATCAAAGCCAGCCTTAACCGCGTTCTTCGCCGCAGCGCCCCAGGCTTTTACAAGCGCATGAATCTCATCCGCGCTCAGTGCGCGAGGCTCGGGGTATCCCTCGAAGGCGATTGCGCTTGGTGCGACGGCTTGCCAGCCACCCTCTTCTGATGTGGCCATTCGATGATCAGACCAAGGTAGAGCAGTTCCTGCTTTCCTACCGGCATGAGCAAGTTGAATTGAGATCTTGGTTCCTTGGGTATGAACGAAGTCAACGATTCGTCGCCAGGCAATGACCTGGGAATCGGTGTAGAGCCCTGGGCAGCCGATTGAAATCCGCCCCTCGGGTACGACTCCAGTCGCCTCTGCGACAATTAAGCCAGCTCCACCAGTTGCAAGCGAACCTAAGTGGACCAGATGCCAATCACCGACAACTCCATCAGTTGCGGAGTACTGACACATTGGGCTGACCCAGATGCGATTCTTCGCTTCAACACCACGAATAGCGATCTGATCAAAAAGTTTAGGCATCAGCTTCTCTCAATCTCTTAAATCGGTTCACATCGTTAAAACGGTTCATATCGTTAAATCGGTTCATATCGTTAAAACGGTTCATATCGTTAAAACGGTTCAGATGGTTAAGACGCATCTATTCCGTGGTCGAAATTCCATCAGGGGTGTTGTGAACCCCAAGTACATCAGCCTTAATATCCCCGCCTAGCTTTGAACCCTCACCGCTGCGCTTAAGCGGCTGCTCCTGCTTGGCCGGCGCAAGGTGCTCCGCTGGAACAGTTCCAAGCAAGCCTTTTTGGAAATCATCAAAAGCTTGTAGAACTTCGCTCTTGGTATTCATGACAAATGGACCCATCCAGGCAACGCTCTCTCGAATCGGTTCGCCACCGAGAATGAGTACATCCATGGATGGTGAGCGCGACTCTTGCGATTGATCTGCGCGAATGACTAAGTAATCCCCATCGGTTAAGACCGCTAATTGGCCCATCTTGACCGGATGTCGTTCTTCGCCAATTGTGCCGTGGCCGTTGAGCGTATAGGCCAGTGCGTTGTAATCCTTACGCCACGGCAATCTCAGTTCTGCACCTGGTGCAAGGGTGGCGTGAACGAGAGTGATAGGAGTTTGCGTTGACCCAGGTCCGCGATAACCGCCTACTTCACCAGCGATGACACGGAGCAGAGTTCCGCCATCATGCGAGGCGAGTAATCCAACATCACCAGCGCGAATATCTTGATAGGCAGGTGTCGACCACTTCTTTGCAGCCGGCAAGTTCACCCATAGTTGAAAGCCGTGGAACAACCCACCACTCATAACCAGACTCTCTGGTGGCGTCTCGATATGCAAAATTCCAGCACCCGCAGTCATCCATTGGGTATCGCCGTTAGTGATGGTGCCACCACCACCGTGGTTATCTTTATGATCGAAGATGCCATCAATAATGTAGGTAACGGTCTCAAAGCCGCGGTGTGGGTGCCATGGAGTTCCCTTAGGTTCACCCGGCGCATACTCAACTTCACCCATCTGATCGAGATGAATAAATGGGTCGAGATCCATGAGATCTACACCAGCGAAGGCGCGTCGAACGGGGAAGCCCTCACCCTCGAATCCTTGTGGAGCAGTCGTCACGCTCTTTACTCGGCGGGGGCGAGCACCTGGCTCTACTGCGACACGAGGCAGGACGGTGACATCATCAACTGTTACAGCAGGCATGGCTCACGCTCTCAATTCGGTTTAACTTTCAACTATTCTAAGTATAGAACCCCATTCGAGGCCACCGCATTCCCAAAATAATTCAGGCTAGAGCGATTTGAGCGCACCCACAACCTTCGTCAATGATTCTTTAGCGTCGCCAAAGAGGAGTGTGGTCTTTGGATCGTAAAGGAGTTCGTTTTCGATACCAGCAAAACCCGGGCGCATAGAGCGCTTCAGGAAGATCACATTTCCGGCAGAAGCGACATCCAAAATTGGCATGCCGTAAATTGGGCACCCTGGTGTCGTTTTGGCTGCTGGGTTCACAACATCGTTCGCGCCAACGACTAACACAACATCAGTCTGGGGGAAGGTTGGGTTGATTTCATCCATCTCCACTAATTGCTCGTAGGGAACGTTCGCCTCTGCTAGCAGGACATTCATGTGACCCGGCATGCGGCCGGCAACGGGATGTATGCCGTATGCAACCTCAATTCCTCGAGAGGTGAGTAGGTCTGCCATTTCACGAACGGTGTGCTGAGCTTGCGCCACAGCAAGTCCGAAGCCGGGCACGATCACCACTCGCTGCGCATAATTAAGCAATATTGCGACATCTTCCGCAGAGCCAGATTTAACAGGTCTTGCCTCACCAGCTTCTGAAGCAGCTTGAGGTTTTGCCGTGAATGCCCCAAAGAGAGTTCCGAAGAGTGAGCGACCCATAGCTGACGCCATGAGGCGAGTTAGTATCGTGCCCGAAGCTCCGACTAAAGTTCCGGCAACAATGAGAAGAGTCGCTTGCAACACATAACCACTCGCTGCCACCGTGAGTCCGGTGAAGGCATTGAGAAGCGAAATGACTATCGGTACATCCGCGCCGCCGACGGGCAGAACAAAGAGAATTCCGAAAAGTAGAGAGAGTAGCCCCATCACTACTATGGATGTGTTGCCCATTGAGTGAATCACCCAAGCTGCACTCAGCACCACTCCTACTAACGTGCCTGCGATGATGAATCGCCCGCCAGCAAAGATGACAGGGCGAGTCGTCATTATCTCTTGTAGCTTTAAAAATGTAACCACCGAGCCCGCAAACGAAACACAGCCCACGATTACAGTAAAGACAGTTGCAACCACATCAGCTGTGCTTGCCGCCGACCCAAGCTTGAGATACTCGACTATTGCCACTAATGCGGCAGCACCGCCACCAACTCCATTAAAGAGCGCCACAAGTTGAGGCATCTGTGTCATCTGGATTTTCCGTGCAGCAGGAACACCCACGAGTACGCCAAAGCTAATTGCTGCAAGAATTAACAGAGTATGGTGGTGCGTTGTCGGGGACTTTTCATGTGGTGAAAAGAAGACCACAACGGTGGCAACGGTCGCACCGAAAGCGCCAATGAGATTGCCTCGACGTGCACTTTTAGGGGATGCGAGTCCTTTGAGGGCCAAGATAAAGCAGACTGCAATTGCGAGCCCAAGTAGGTCGTAGAGATTCCGGTTCATTCTGCTACGCCCCCGATTTCGCTCCGTGCGGCCGATACTTTTTGTGGTCGAGGCTTGGCTTTAAACATTTCCAGCATGCGATCGGTGACGACAAATCCGCCCACCATATTGATGGTAGCTAAAATGACTGCAATTATTGCAAGTGTGAGCTGTAGGTTATTGGATGCACGATCAGCAACAGTGATTGCGCCAATCAAAATAATTCCATGAATCGCATTTGCGCCTGACATTAATGGAGTATGCAAGGTTGTCGAAACTTTGGACACAACTTCAAATCCAATAAATACCGAAAGTACAAAGATTGAAAGTAGCGCTAATCCATTACTCATCTCAGTTCTCCTTATTTCTTCACTAGTTCGGGAGAGCGGCGAGCTCCATTATGTGCAACTGCAGCGGCATCAATGATTTCATCGGAAAAGTCAGGTGCAACAACGCCATCTTTGGTCATGAGCATCAATAGGTTGACGATATTGCGAGAGAAGAGCATTGATGCATGAAAAGCTAGCTGGCTTGGAACATCTTTGCCGCCCCACATGCGAACGCCATTGACGGTTGTCACAATTTCGCCAGGCAAAGTTCCCTCGACATTGCCGCCAGTCTCTGCGGCCAGATCTACTACAACTGAACCGGGGGCCATGCTTGCGATCATCTCTGCTGTAACTAATCGCGGCGCAGGGCGACCTGGAACGGCAGCGGTTGTGATGAGCACATTGGCAGCGGCGATGTACGGAGTAAGAAGTTCTCGCTGGCGCGCAGCTCGCTCCTCGGTCATCTCTCGCGCGTATCCGCCAGCTCCTTCAAGTGCCTCAAGCTCTAACGTGATGAACTTTGCACCCATCGATTTCACTTCGTCAGCTGAAGCTGGACGTACGTCGTATGCACTCACAACCGCGCCAAGCCGTTTGGCAGTCGCGATTGCTTGGAGACCGGCGACGCCAGCTCCAAGAACGAGGACATTGGCAGGAGTCACTGTGCCGGCGGCGGTCATCAACAGTGGGAAGAAGCGCGGCGAAAGTTCTGCTCCAATTAGGGCAGCCTTATAACCGGCACAAAGCGCTTGCGATGTAAGGGCATCCATGGATTGCGCGCGTGAGATTCGAGGGATTAGCTCCATTGAAAATGCTGTAACCCCAGCTTTGGCCGCCGCCTCGATCGATTCCTCGGCGGTGCTTGGTGAGAGGAAGGAGATCGTGATTGCGCCGCTCTTTAAGGTCGACATCCGAGCTGGCGCTAGCGGCGCCACGCTTGCGATGACATCAGCACCCGGGAGGGGGTCGCCAACCGCGATACTGGCACCCGCTTTTTCGTAGGCATCATCGGAGAAGTCGGCTCCGAGGCCAGCTCCAGATTCGATAGTGACTTCAAGCCCGGCCTGAGTGAGCTTGGAGATGATGTCGGGGACGAGAGCTACCCGCTTCTCGCCTGCCTTGACCTCTTTCGGAACCGCTATGCGCATCCCATCACTGTAGCGGAATGTGTTCTACTTCACATTATTTCCAGATAACCCTTTTTTGGGAATTTTTAGCGCCCCTCTAGCTCCCCGCGGATCAAGTGGTACAAAATTGCCTGAATAGTCGTTCGGCGATGATAGGCCTCGCGCCAAATAACCGAACGCTCGCCGTCAATCACCTCTGCAGCAACCTCTTCACCACGGTGGGCAGGCAGGCAGTGCATGAAGATCGAATCGGAAGTTGTGAGCGACATCAGCTGGGGAGTCACTTCAAATGGAGCTAGCGCTTTGAGTTTGGCTGCGCGCTCGCTCTCCGGATCGCCCATCGACATCCAGACATCGGTGTAGAGAACGCTGGCATCCTTCGCCGCAGCTTCGGGGTCGGTCAGAATTTCGATGGTGGCACCGGTCTGAGCGCCAATCTTTTGAGCAGCTTCAACCGCACTGACGGAAGGAGCGTAATCGCCACCCGGTGTTGCAACGACGACGTGAGCTCCCATGATTGCACCCATGGTGAGCCAGGCATGCGCCATGTTGTTGCCATCGCCAACGTAGGTGAATTTTCGACCAGAGATATCTTCGCCAAATTGTTCGCGGATAGTGACCCAATCCGCCAAGAGTTGGGTTGGATGATCATCATCTGTGAGTCCATTAATAATGGGAATCGTGGAGTTGGCACCAAGCTCATCAACATCGGATTGCGCAAAGGTGCGGATCAACATGGCAGATGCGTAACCGCTAATAATTCGTGCAGTATCGGCCAGGGTCTCACCACGGCCAAGTTGAAGTTCATCGCCACGGATGAAGATCGGAGTGCCGCCAAGGTGAGCAACCGCAGTCTCCGAGGCCAAGCGGGTACGAGTCGATGGCTTGGTCATATAGATCGCTACGGTGCGACCCGCGAGAGCGGTATTGGCGCTCAATGGCCGATGCGCAAAGTCAGCAGCGGTGCCAAGTAGTAGCTCGACATCGGCGCGGCTAAGGTCGCCGGTACGTAGTAGATCCTTCATTTGATAATCCTAGGAGATAAGATTGGAATCGTGAAGGACATTTCTGATCCACTCGGCATTCCAGAGCTCTCCGGCTTTGGCGGAACAGATCTCCTAGAAAAAGAAGATCTTGCACCCAATGACAATGGCGATCACGAGCGTTTCTCGCATTATGTACGTAAAGAGAAGATCACCGAGTCGATGGTCACCGGTAAGCCAGTAACAGCCTTGTGCGGCAAGAAGTGGGTGCCGAGCCGTGACCCGGAGAAGTTTCCCATCTGCCCAACCTGTAAAGAGATTTACAACGGGTTAAAGAAAGAGTGAAACCCGCACGTTGGGGAAGGTTGCTCGCGGCTATTTTAGTAGCAGTTAGTACACAACAACTTCTCCCACAAGTGGCATTGGCCGATAATCCGCCGCGCAAGATCCTTTCTGGCTGGATTCCATATTATTCAATTGCTACCTCAGTGCCATCTGCCATCACCAATTCAGATTTGATTACTCAGGTTTCACCATTCTGGTACACCTTGAAAAATCAGAACACGATCGCAGATCTCTATACCCCAGCAAATCCATCGACCCCTATGGCGCAACCACTATCAGTCTTGCGAGGAGCCGGCTTTAAGATTATTCCAACAATTACCGATGGTACCGATATTGATCCCAAGACCGGAAAAGCAACATCGATGGTTCTCTCTAACCTCCTGGCGGATCCAACCTCGCGTGCCAACGTAGTTTCGACAATTACAAATTTGGTGACGAGTAATAATTTTGATGGAATCGATCTTGATTTTGAGAACTTTGCGTACGTGGATCCCATCTCTACCTGGCCGACCACCCAGACGCGATGGGTGAGTTTCATCTCTGATCTCGCCACTGCGCTTCACGCCCAAGGAAAAATTCTCTCGATCACGACCCCGCCGCTTTTCAATCCAGCAAGCGGCAAAAAGGGCTACTACCAATATGCATGGTCGCAGATCGGAAATCTCATCGATCAACTTCACATCATGGCTTATGACTATTCGACATCGTCACCGGGTCCGATCGGGCCAATCGGTTGGACAACCGACGCGGTGACCTACGCGGTATCGACGATGCCTGCGTCGAAGGTCTACATCGGAGTTCCAGGATATGGCCGTGATTGGGTTACTGCGGTCTCTGGCACGTGCCCATCGCTACCCGTGAACTATCTCAAAACGGTAGCTACTGGAGTTGTCTCGACCTTCGTAATGCACGACGTCAACAATCTCGCGAGCACATATGGCGCAACACCCACGTACAACGCGAAGTTCGGTGAATCGACCTTCACCTATCAGAAGGTCTATAACGGAACCACCGCATCGGGTTCGCTCACCACCTGTACCGCAACGCGCACCGTCTGGTACCAAGATCAGCAAGCCTTTACCTTGCGCGCAAATCTCGTTGGGCAATATCGATTAGGGGGAATCTCTGAGTGGACGCTCGGAATGGAAGATCCCACGGCGCTCAGTTCGGTGAGAGCCGTTGCGCAAGCGATCGCACCTGATCAGGTTCTCGCCAACCTTTCACTTCTTAATCCAACGCTGACCTCCTCGTCTTCACCATCTACTTCGCCTGGTACTCCAGCTTCCTCTAATTCGCCAGCCGTCACTTCCGGCTCAACCCTCGACGTTGGCACTCCGCTTAACCTCACCGGCACCTTTGCGTTGCCTGATAAGACGCCGGTAGCTGGCGTTCCAGTTCATCTCCAGTTCCAAAACTCAACTGGTGGTTGGAGCAATCAAGCCGATAGCACCACTGC
>CAIZGZ010000080.1 GCA_903932695.1 uncultured Actinomycetes bacterium
AAGTGCAGCGAAGAAGGCACCAGTAGCGAAGAAGGTTGCAGCCGTTCGCAAGTCTGCAACTACAGCTAAGCGAGCAACGACTGCAAAGAAGGCGGTCTCGGCTCGTAAAGCCCCGGTGAATTCTCGTGCCGTGAAAGCTCGTGCGTTGACTACCAAGCGCGCCGCGAGTTTGGGGAAATCAAGTACCGCTAAATCCAAGGTTGCCGTAGCAAAGAAGGCAACACCAGCCAAGAAGGCAACACCAGCCAAGAAGGCAACACCAGCAAAGAAGGCAACACCAGCAAAGAAGGCAACACCAGCCAAGAAGGCAACACCAGCCAAGAAGGCAACACCAGCCAAGAAGGCAATGGTGGTCGAGCCAGTCGCACTAACTACGCCGACGTCAAACTCTCAATCAACAACTGGAAAAACTTCTGACGTAACTCCAAGTACTACGGATGCAGTTAAAACTCCAGTAGTTGCAAAAGATGCGGGTACTGCACCTGCGGGCACAACTCCAGCCGTTGCTGCAGGTACCGCCACGGGAGTAGCAGTTGCCAAGAAGAGCGCAGCGAATAAGAAGGGCGCAACTGCCAAAAAGGCACATGGCGCACTTCTCTCGTCGGAGATGGCGAACGCTAAGGACTCGAGTGATCATGCAGCACCTGCAGCAGTTCCAGCAGCCGCACCAAAGAAGGTGGTGGTGAAGAAGGGATTGCTCCGCCGCCTTAAGCCGGTCTTAGGCCTCTAGCAGAAACGAAATCCAGGCTGAGTTTGATCTGAGCCAAACTCAGCAGGGGTTTTGTTTGAATAAAAACCGAATGGTCCTATGACGCAAAACCTATTGTGAGCACCCAGAGTTAGGAGTAGCGTTGCGTTATGGAAATCATCTTTCATGCACGCGGAGCAGTTTTGGCAGAGGACTTCAGGGAGATTGCAAGCGAAAAGCTAAAAAGCTTAGAACGCTTCAGCGTTCCCGTGGATGGCGTAAAAGTTGAAATTAAACATGAACAGAACCCCCATTTTGGAAAGTCATCTCATCTAGTCACATTGACTTCACATGGAAGTGGTCCGTTTCTGCGGGCAGAGGGTCAGGCTTTCAACGACACAGCCGCATTTGATGTAGCGGTGAAAAGCTTCGAACTTCAGATTCGCAAGATTCATGAGCGCTCCAAAGATGTCGGCCATGACTCGGTAAAGAGTTCTAAGCAGTAGAGAGCGAACGGATTCAGCAGCCTGCTGGCATACTGCGCACATGCTAAAGAAATGGGCAAAGCGGGCACGCAAATATCTCTATGACCAAAAGATAAGCTTTCGTCGTTGGCGATCTCGCGTTAAACGCGAACTTACATTGATCGTACTTGGGTTGGGGCATCGCTTACTCCTTCTCGGAGTAGGGCCCCTTGCTCGCCACTTACCCAGCGGAAAATTTTCATTTCTGCCGAGATTGCGTTTTTTGATCGGACCCACAAATTCGGCTAATCAAGGAGTCGAGTGGGCTGGTGCACTCAATCGAGCTGGGTTTAAAGCCCAATCGCTTCGAATCTCCACGGATCCCAGCGCTGAGTGGTTCACTACCGATATAGCGATTTCCCGCGAGGAGTGGCTGAAGCAGCCGGTGCGCTCAGCACTTGCCCAGCGTTTTGCGACGCAATCCGATGTACTTCTGCTTGAATCCTTGAGTCCAATATTTCGATTGGAAAATGCTCGGGATGGCAGACATCAAGTTTTGGAGGATATAGAGCTCGCTCGCCGAATCGGAAAGAAAGTGGGAGTGATCTTTCACGGTAGCGATATTCGCGATGTGGATCAACATGCTGCGCGCATTCCATTCTCGCCCTTTGCATCCGACCGCCCCGAAGTGGCTGAACTTCGAAGTCGAGTTGCAGCAAACAAGGCGATCTTGCCTGCCCTACAAAAAATGGGAATCCCGCTCTTTGTCTCTACGCCGGACTTACTCAAGGATGTTCCATCGGCACAGTGGCTTCCGGTGGTGGTGGATTTTCCAAAATTTAGCGCCGTTGCTGAGAGTTCACCGATTCACTCCTCGGCGAAACTACGAGTTCTCTATTTACCATCTCAATCATGGTTGAAATCGTCGGAGATTATTACGCCAGTACTGGAAAAATTATCATCAGAGAACGTGATTGAGTGGGTGACGAGCCCGCAGCTTTCGCATGATGAGATCCCAGCACTGCTTGCAAAGGTAGATCTCGTCGTAGATCAACTATTTGGCGCCACTGGTGTCTTTACGGCAGAGGCACTTGCGGCCGGTCGATTGGTGATGGGATATCTCGAAGAGCGCAGTTCACATAGTGCCCCGATTATCAATGTCACGCCGGAGTCGCTGGAAGCAGCGATACGTGAGGTTGCGGCAGAGCGCCCATCGGCCAGTGGTGGAGTCGAGTTCGTTCAGCGATGGCATGATGGTCGTGAGAGCGCGACCGTTATCGCTCATGCATTTGGTTGGAGAGCGTAGCTTCACTCACAAGTTCACTTTATGCACGTAGGGCAACTCGCTCATGTAATGACAGGAACCTGCCGATTTAATTACGGCAACCTGCTCATTCAATTACGGCAACCTGCCGATTTAATTACGGCAACCTGCCGATCAAACCAGGCGAACTGCCGATTTAATTACGGCAACCTGCCGACATATTTTTGATAGGCGGATTCCCAGTTTCCCAAGAAAGCGCTCTGACCTGCTTTAAGCGAGAGTTGTCCAGAACAGATTAGTCTGTGGATCTCATTTTCCAACTGATCTTTGGTAAAAGATCCATATTTAATGTTATGCGGCTCGGGCCAGAGATTGCGGGGATCAGAGGGATTGCCACCAACCTCAAGCGGAACAATGTGATCTTCTTCGTAATCCTTCATATTTGTGTCACCGTTGAGGTTATACCCAGAATTGAGCTGCGAGTATTTAAGTTGATTTGTGTAGGTGACAGGGGGTCTCACGGTTGCGGTCCAACCCACTACACAGATCGTTGAACGAATATTTGATTGCGCGACGGCCGGGTTGGTAAGTCCGGGAGTTAATGTGCGATTAGGAAGTCCGCCTGCTTCACTATACGGACCTGCGGCACATGCACTTAATCCAAGCGTTGCCGCAAGCAGCACTGTACCGCCGCCGATAAACGTACCCTTGGAGAGCTTTCGATGAATTGATAGTTCCCAGAGCGAACCGTTGGGATGGTGTTTGTGGGTTTGTTGAAAAAGGGTGGTTACGGACATTTAAATCCAAACTCACTTTCGACTTCGGCGGGAACCTTTCCGCATCCAACAGTCGCGGTACCGAGATCAACAACCACCCACTGCTTATTCACTACGGTAGCAAAGCCGTATGCCGGGTCGGTGACTGGCAGGTACGGTGCTGTGCTGAAGATGACCCACTGTGGATTGCGAGCCGATGCGCGGATATCAATGACCGCTGCAAAATATTGATCATCTGGTGCTACCGAATGTTGAATCACCTTGATCAAGTCATCGGTGGTTGATTGCGGAAGCAACGTTCCGCCTTGATATCGATAACCAAGTGGTTTTGGATTATTTGGATATTGACCCACCAGGGTCCAGGGAACGATTACTTGTGAGAGCTGACCCGCGGTGGCATGGGGCCACGTGAGCAACCAGCCAGCATCCGTATCTTCACCGATCGGAATCTGGCCTTTGAGTTGCGCCTTGACGGCCGCTGTCTTCCAGTTAACGAGTTGCGGGTGTTTAGCTTGAAAATTATTAATCAGCAGATTGATACCCGAGATCAACGTGGAGTTATCTGGGCGAGTGTCGCCAGGGACTGGGCCACACGCCGTGAGTAAAAGTAACCCTGCGATTCCGACGCCGATACTTGCGCGTCTCGCCTTTGATCGACGCTTGGGCATTGGTGATTGCGACGAGGGTGCATGGCCCCGACCATCTGCTCTGCGGTGGCCGATTCTCATAACGCGA